>RFVJ01000006.1 GCA_009928125.1 Betaproteobacteria bacterium | reverse complement strand
GCCACGACCCGGTGCCCGAACAGGCACCTCAGTGGCTTTCCCGTTTGTTGCAACACCCGTTAACTCACACCTCTTCGAAGAAGTCTTCATGAACGATATACGCCGCACCTTTTTATGGGTCATCTTTGGCTTCTCCATGGTTCTGCTTTGGGACCAATGGCAGATCTACAACGGCCACAAAGCCACCTTCTTCCCCAAACCCACAACGGCCACCGCACCTGCAGTCAACGCAGCAGAGCCTGCCAACGTGCCGCAGGCCACCGCAAGCCTTGCAACACCCGCAGGCCCCGCACAGGTGCCAGGCGTTGCGACCGAAGCCATCTCAACACCGCGTGAGCGCATTGAAGTCAGCACCGATGTTTTGAAGCTCAGCTTTGACACAGAAGGTGGCAGCTTGGTGCGTTCTGAATTTGTCAAATTTGGCGACATCCAAGACGACAAAAAGCCGTTTGTGTTGCTCGACGAAAGCAAAGCACGCGTTTATGTCGCTCAAACAGGCTTGATCGGCGGCGCCTTTGCTTCGCACAAAACCCCCATGAAATTCACCGGCGAGCGCGAACTGAAAGAGGGTCAAAACGAACTGGCCTTGAAGTTTGAATCTGGCGACGTGGGCGGCATCAAGTTGGTTAAAACTTACACCCTCACCCGTGGCAGCTATGCAGTGAAAGTGGCGCATCAAGTCATCAACACAGGCAGCGTGGCCGCATCACCTCAGTTGTACGTCCAGTTGGTTCGCGACGGCAACAAACCAGAGGGCGAATCTTCTTTCTACTCCACCTTCACGGGCCCTGCGATTTACACCGATGCCAAGAAGTATCAAAAAATCGAATTCACCGACATCGAGAAGAACAAAGCCGACTACGAAAAAACCACGCAGCAAGGCTATGTGGCCATGGTGCAGCATTACTTTGCGTCAGCATGGGTCTTGCCTGCCAACACGGCACGGGAAAACTTTGCACGCAAAGTTGACAACAACTTGTACGCCGTGGGCATGATCACGCCCTTCAGCGAAGTGGCCCCAGGTCAAACCAAAACATTGGACACCACTTTGTTTGTGGGTCCTCAAGAAGAAAAAATGCTGGAGGTGATCACACCTGGCCTGGAGTTGGTCAAGGACTACGGTTGGCTCACCGTTTTAGCCAAACCTTTGTACTGGCTGCTTGACCGTCTGTTTGGCTTCTTGCACAACTGGGGTTGGTCCATCGTCGCCTTGGTGTTTTTGCTGAAGCTTGCCTTTTACTGGCTCAACGCCAAGGCCTACGCCAGCATGGCCAAAATGAAAGCCATCAATCCCAAAATCATGGAGATGCGCGAGCGCCTGAAAGACAACCCCCAACAAATGCAGCAAGAGATGATGCGCATTTACCGCGAAGAAAAGGTCAACCCGATGGGCGGCTGTTTCCCCATCATGGTTCAAATCCCGGTGTTCATTGCTTTGTATTGGGTGCTGTTGTCGTCTGTTGAAATGCGCAATGCGCCTTGGATCGGCTGGATTCACGATTTGTCAGCCCCCGATCCTTACTTCATCTTGCCCGTGGTCATGACACTGTCCACCTTGCTGCAAACGGCGCTCAACCCAGCACCGCCAGACCCCTTGCAGGCCAAGATGATGTGGTTCATGCCGCTCATCTTCAGCGTGATGTTCTTCTTCTTCCCATCCGGCTTGGTGCTGTATTGGATTACCAACAACATTTTGTCGATCGCTCAGCAATGGGTGATCAATACCCGCATGGGTGTACCGCCGCAGTTCAATCTGCCAAAATTCAATTGAGCCCATTCACCTTAACTGAGCCCTTGCTGAGTTAAATCATCCACAACAGGGCCGCGCATGCGGCCCTGTTGCATTGAAAAACAAAACTGCACCGCCATGTTGTCGCGCCACCAGGATCCCATCATTGCCATCGCTACGGCCCCTGGCCGAGGTGCAGTTGGCATCGTGCGCATTTCAGGCCCGCAGCTCAAGGCATGGGCCGACAAACTGTGCGGCAAAGATTTACAAGCGCGACAAGCACATTACTTGCCCTTCAACGACGCCCAAGGCGAGCCCATCGACCAAGGCTTGGCCATTTTTTTCCCAGGGCCCCACTCGTACACGGGCGAAGACGTGCTCGAGTTGCAAGCGCACGGTGGGCCGGTGGTGCTGCAACTGTTGTTGGCGCGTTGCATGGAGTCCGCCACTCAACTGAACGCGGCAACAGGACTGCCTTTTTTACAAGGTTTGCGCTTAGCGGCACCGGGTGAGTTCACACAGCGCGCATTTCTGAACGACAAGATCGATTTGGCCCAAGCTGAGGCCATCGCTGATTTGATCGACGCCTCGACAGGCGCTGCAGCCAGAAGCGCCAGCAGATCCTTGGCCGGCGACTTCTCCAAAGAGATTCACATTCTGCGCGACAAGCTGATTCACCTGCGCATGCTGGTCGAGGCCACACTGGATTTTCCAGAAGAAGAAATTGACTTCTTGCAAAAAGCCGATGCCCAAGGACAGCTCGATCGTTTGCAAGCGCAGCTGGCCAAAGTACGCGAGCGTACACAACAAGGTGCCTTGCTGCGCGAAGGCATCAAAGTGGTGATTGCAGGTCAGCCCAACGCTGGCAAAAGCTCGCTGCTCAATGCCTTGGCAGGCGCAGAGTTGGCCATCGTCACACCCATTGCTGGCACCACACGCGATGTGGTGCAGCAAACCATTCAAATTGAAGGTGTGCCCGTGCATGTCATCGACACCGCTGGATTGCGCGACGGCGATGGCATTGACGAGGTAGAGAAAATTGGCATTCAACGCGCATGGGACCAAATTGCCGCGGCCGATGCCGTTTTGTTTTTGCACGACCTCACACGGCAAGACGTGCCTGCGTACGCGCAGGCCGACTTGCAAATACAAAACGCCTTGTCTGCACAATTGCCAGCAGGTGTCACCTTGATTCACGTCTGGAACAAGTGCGATCTGGCGCAATTCACTGCGCAACACAGTGAAGCCACTTCGGCCACCTCATCCAATGCACCCACGGTGCAACATGACATTCATTTGTCCGCCAAAACAGGGCAGGGCATTGATGTCCTGCGATCCCAATTGCTGGCCGCCGCAGGCTGGCAACCTGCCACCGAAGGTTTGTATTTGGCGCGCGAACGTCATGTTCAAGCGCTCCAGCGGGTGCAGTCGCATCTGGAAGTGGCCGATGCACATTTGCGCGCACAAGCCCAATCCTTGGACTTGTTGGCAGAAGAGTTGCGCTTGTCGCAATCGGCCTTGAACGAAATCACCGGCGAATTCAGCGCTGACGATTTGCTCGGCGTTATTTTCTCTAGCTTTTGTATCGGTAAATGAGCCCATGGCCAAATCCACAGTCATCGATCGCCCCGCACCTCAAAGTCCCAAATCCTTGAGCGGTCTCTTGCCTTTCTTGAAACCTTACCGATTGCAAATTGGATTGGCTTTGGTGTTTTTGGTTCTGGCGGCAGCCTCGACCTTGTTGTTTCCAGTGGCCTTGCGCCAACTGATCGACAACGGTTTGCAACACCCCGATCCCGGTGCGCAAGCCATGGCACTGCGTGGCAACTTTCTCATGCTGTTTGGCGTGGCGGTGGCTTTGGGTTTGTTTTCCGCAGCGCGCTTTTACACTGTCAGTTGGTTGGGTGAGCGTGTGACCACCGACTTGCGCAATGCCGTTTACAGCCACGTCCTGCAACAAAGCCCTGCCTTCTTTGAAACCACACCCACCGGCGAAGTCATCAGCCGATTGGTCGCCGACACCACCTTGGTTCAAACGGTGGTGGGCAGTTCTTTGTCGATGGGTCTTCGCAATGCAGTGATGGGCGTGGGCGCCTTGGCCATGTTGGTCTGGGCCCATCCCACCGTCATGTTGCAATTGGTCGTCACGGTGGTCTTGGTGGTGTGGCCTGCCACGATGTATGGCCGCCGCGTGCGCCGCTTGTCGCGCGCCAGCCAAGACCGTGTGGCCGATGCCAGCAGCATCGCCACCGAAATCCTCAACGCCATGCCCGTGGTGCAAAGTTACACCGCCGAGTCACGTGAAGCTGACCGCTTTGCCAGCGCCACAGAACAAGGATTCCAAACAGCCATTCGGCGCACCCGTGCGCGCTCCGTGTTGGTGGCGTTCATCATCATTGCCAATGCGGCATTCTTGTTGTGGGGCTTGTACCAAGGCACACAAGCCGTGATTGCTGGCGAGTTGTCGGCCGGCCAACTGGGCCAAGCTGTTTTGTACGTGATTATTTTTGCTGGCGCAGTGGCCGTGTTGGGCGAAACCTACGGTGACTTGCTGCGCGCGGCAGGCGCAACCGAGCGCCTGATGGAATTGCTGGGCAGCACATCACCCGTTCAATCGCCTGCACACCCCGTCACCTTTGCGCCGCCTGTCTCAGGCAGTACGGTGGCATTTGAAAACCTGCAGTTTCATTACCCCTCGCGGCCGCTTCAAGCTGCTTTGGAAAACTTCTCGGTCCAAATTGAAGCGGGTCAAACCGTGGCCTTGGTGGGCCCCAGCGGTGCTGGCAAAACCACCTTGTTTGGCTTGTTGCTGCGTTACTACGATCCACAGCATGGGCAAATCGTGTTGGACGGCGTGCCCATCCAAAACCTCAGCCTGCAAGATTTAAGGCAACGCATCGGTATCGTGCCGCAAGAGCCCGTGTTGTTCTCAAGCAGTGCCATGGACAACATCCGCTATGGCAAGCCCGATGCCACCGATGAAGAAGTACGCGCAGCAGCACGCGCTGCATTTGCGGACGAATTCATTGTGGATTTGCCAGAAGGCTACAACACCTTCTTAGGTGAGCGCGGTGTGCGCTTGTCTGGCGGACAACGTCAACGCATTGCGATTGCGCGCGCCATGCTCAAAAACCCACCCTTGTTGCTACTCGACGAGGCCACCAGTGCGCTGGATGCACACAGCGAGCGGATGGTGCAAGCGGCGCTTGAATCGGCCATGCGCGGACGCACCACACTGGTCATTGCGCACCGCTTGGCCACCGTGCAACAAGCCGACCAAATTTTGGTGTTGGAACATGGCCGATTGGTCGAACAAGGCAAGCATGCCGAGTTGGTGCAAATGGGCGGCGTCTACGCCGGCTTGGCTGCGCTGCAATTCAACGCCTGACCCCAACTGGATGCGCGTTTCAATGGCCGTCAAAGTTCACCAAGGTGAACAGCGGCAAACCAGCCTCGCGTAATTTGGCAGAGCCGCCCAACTCGGGCAAGTCAACAATGGCCGCACCTTCAAGCACTTGGGCGCCCAGTTTTTCCAACAACTTCATGCCCGCCATCATGGTGCCGCCCGTCGCAATCAAGTCA
Organism: Betaproteobacteria bacterium; assembly: GCA_009928125.1. Taxonomy (GTDB): domain Bacteria; phylum Pseudomonadota; class Gammaproteobacteria; order Burkholderiales; family Burkholderiaceae_C; genus Limnohabitans_A. The sequence goes on along the minus strand of RFVJ01000006.1, from coordinate 25,090 downwards.
TCGATCAACAGCACCTTTTGACCTGGCTTGACCGCATCGGTGTGCAGCTCGACGGTGGCTGTGCCGTATTCCAGTTCATAGGTTTCTTCCACGGTGGTGAAGGGCAGCTTGCCTTTTTTGCGAATGGGCACAAAACCCACATTCAACTCATAAGCAACCACCGCACCCAAGATGAACCCGCGAGCATCCAGGCCCGCCACCACATCGGGCCGCATCTCCGGTGCCATGTAGCGGTGAACGAATGCATCAATCAGCACACGAAAAACCCTGGGGTTTTGCAGCAAAGGCGTGATGTCACGAAATTGAACGCCAGCAGCGGGCCAATCGGGCACTGTGCGAATGTTGTTTTTCAAATAATCATGCACGGACAAGGCAACTTCGCTCATTTCGACGACTCCCATGGGGCTTTCAGACTCAGATCGTCATCATAGTCACGCTTTCTGCCTTCCCTCGCTAAAATAAGCCCCATGTCATTCAACCCTGAACAAGCCCTCCAACTCGCCCGCGAGACTTTGGACATTGAAGCGGCTGCCCTGGTGGGCCTCAAATCTCGCTTGGACGCTCGCTTCACACAAGCCGTTCACATGATGCTCAACGTCAAAGGCCGGGTGGTTGTGACCGGCATGGGCAAGAGTGGCCACATCGGCTCCAAAATTGCTGCCACCTTGGCATCAACGGGCACCCCCGCCATGTTTGTGCACCCCGGTGAAGCCAGCCACGGCGATTTGGGCATGATCAAAGCGGTTGACGTGGTCTTGGCCATCTCCAACAGTGGCGAAAGCGATGAATTGGTGTCGATCTTGCCCGTCCTCAAGCGGCAGGGTGTGCCCCTCATCGCCATGACGGGCGGCATGGACTCTGCATTGGCCAAGCATGCCGATGTGGTGCTCGACAGCAGCGTTGAAAAAGAAGCCTGTCCTTTGAACTTGGCACCCACGGCCAGCACCACAGCGCAATTGGCCCTGGGTGATGCATTGGCTGTGGCCCTGTTGGATGCACGCGGCTTCAAAGCCGAAGATTTTGCACGCTCGCACCCAGGGGGCTCCTTGGGTCGTCGGCTGCTCACCCATGTCAGCGATGTGATGCGCAAAGGCGATCAGGTGCCCCACGTTGCGGCCGATGCCAGTTTTTCTGAACTGATGCGCGAGATGAGCCACAAAGGTTTGGGGGCCTCGGCCATCGTGGACGATCAACGCCACATTCTGGGCATCTTCACCGATGGCGATCTGCGCCGGCTGATCGAAAAAGGCGTGGACCTGCGCGCCTTGTTGGCCAAAGACGTGATGCATGCCAACCCACGCACTGTCAACGAAGATGCCTTGGCGGTTGAAGCCGCCGAGCTCATGGAGCAATTCAAAATTACCAGTGTGTTGGTGGTCAATGCGCAAGGCATCTTGAGTGGCGCCTTGAACAGCAATGACTTGATGCGCGCCAAAGTGATTTAAGCATGCGACCCATCGAACCCGCTTTGAACTTTCCACCCGAGTTGCTGCTCCAAGCGCAAGGCGTGAAAGTGGCTTTCTTGGATGTTGACGGTGTGCTCACCGATGGTGGTTTGTATTTTTCTGAGCAGGGTGAAACCCTCAAGCGTTTCAGCACCTTGGATGGTCACGGCTTGAAGCTGTTGAAGCATGCAGGCATCACGCCCGTCATCATCACCGGCCGAGATTCGGCACCGCTGCGCGTGCGACTCAAGGCTTTAGGCATCACGCATGCGCGTTTTGGCACCGAAGACAAGTTACCTGCCGCAGAGGACTGTTTGAAAAGTTTAGGGCTGGGTTGGCATCAAGCCGCTGCCATGGGCGATGACTGGCCCGATTTGCCTGTGATGCAGCGCGCTGCATTGGCATGTGCGCCGCGCAACGCCCATGCACAAGCATTGGCATTGGCACATTACGTGACATCACGCCAAGGCGGCGACGGTGCTGCACGTGAGCTCTGTGATTTGTTGGTGATGGCCAGCGGCCACTACGGCCAACTGTTGGCCCGTGTTGGCTCCACTTCGGCTGCATGATGATGGGCATCCGGCGCCTGCTTGACCGCCTGGCACTCTACCTGCCCGCCGTCTTGATGGCGCTTTTTGCGTTAGGCAGTTGGTGGCTGGTGCGCAGTTTGCCCAGTTTGTTGGCAGAGCCCAAGGCCCCACAAGTTCGACACGAACCCGATTATTTTCTGTCAGGGTTTTCCGTCAAATCTTTCGACAGCACCGGCCGCCTCACGCGAGAACTCAGTGGTGATCGTGCGCAACATTTTCCCGACACCGACACGCTTGACATCCGTCAAGTGCAAATGCGTGGCCAAAATCAAGAAGGCAAACGCGTCGTGGCGAACTCCGATCGCGCGATTGCAAAAGGCGATGGCTCACGGGTGACTTTCATCGGCAATGTTCAAATCACGCAACCAGCCAGCATGAAGGGTGACAGGCCTCAAGCCGACACCGAAATGCGCAGTCAAGAAATTCAGGCCTTTGTCAAAGAAGAGCGTTTGGTCAGCCAAGTACCTGTTGAAGTTCGCCGAGGTCGAGATGTTTTCACAGCAGAGCAGATGTCGATGAACAGCAAAACAGGCGAATACGAATTGAACGGCAAAGTTCGCGGCTGGGTCCATCCTTCAAAGCCCTAAGCCTGCGCCTCAACACCTTCGAAAGTTTTTATGCGTCCCTTGGTTTTCATCACTGGCGCCTCCAGTGGCATCGGTCAAGCACTGGCTTTGCGATTTCACCAAGCCGGTTGGCGTTTGGCGCTGGCTGCGCGCAGACAAACTGACATGCAAACCTGGCTGGCTGCGCAAGGCATCCACACCGAAGATGCCCAGTGTTACAGCGCCGACGTCAGTGATGCCCACAGCATCATCGACGCAGCGCAGGCCTGCATCGCGGCACAAGGTGTGCCCCATGTGGTGATTGCCAACGCTGGCATCAGCATTGGCATGGACACCCGCGAGCGCGAAGACTTGGCCGTGTTTGACCAAGTGATGCGCACCAACGTGCTTGGCATGGCAGCCACCTTTCACCCCTTCATTGAAGCCATGCAGTCACGCGAGGTATCTTCGATGCGCCAAGGTCAGGTGGGAACTCTGGTGGGCATAGCCAGTGTGGCGGGCATTCGAGGCTTGCCTGGGCACGCGGCTTATTGCGCCAGCAAAGCGGCCGCCATCAGTTATTGCGAAAGCCTGCGCGGGGAACTCAAGCCTCTGGGCTTCAAAGTGGTGACCTTGGCACCGGGTTACATCAAAACGCCTTTGACCCAAAAGAACAAATTCCCCATGCCTTTTTTAATGACAGCGGATGCTTTTGCAGACCAAGCCTTGAAAGCCATTGAGCGAGGCACCAGCTTTCAGGTCATCCCATGGCAGATGGCATGGGTGACGCGCCTGCTGCGCATCTTGCCCGATGCTTTACTCGACAGGGCCTTTAAGAACCAACCCCGCAAACACCGCGCCCCATGAAAAAAGCCCTGCTGTGCAGGGCTTCATGGCTGACTGACACCCGCAAGTGCCAGTGAGGTGGTAATGCGATCAATAACCGCCGCCGTAGCCACCGCCGCCGCCTTCGCGACGACCGCCACCACCGTTACCACCGCCGCGTGGGCCAGAGCCGTAGGGGCTGCGGAAACCGGACTCGCCGCCGCCTTCGCGACGACCGCCGCCGCCGTAGCCACCACCACCACCACCACCGTAACCGCCGCCGCCTTCACGACGACCGCCACCACCGTAGCCACCGCCACCGGAACGGGGAGGACGCTCTTCCATGGGACGTGCTTCGTTCACAACAACACTGCGACCGCCCAAAGGCTGGCCGTTCATGCCGTTGATGGCAGATTGAGCTTCTTCGTCAGTGCCCATTTCCACAAAGCCAAAGCCTTTGGAGCGACCTGTATCGCGTTCCATCATGACTTTAGCGCTGGTCACGGAACCGAACTGGCCGAAAGCCTGCTCTAAATCACCGTCACGAACCGAGTACGGCAGGTTGCCGACGTATAGTTTTTTGCCCATTGAAAGGGACTCCTCTAAACACAGAAACAAAAGCGATGGAGCCCCAAAAACGCATCAACAAACCTAAAAAACTCTGGAAGGAAGCGAAACTGACACCTGTACACCGCGAACTGAACACACGCTCTCGGAGCGTGTGTGAAGCCATTATGGGCCATAAAACAAAGCCGGCCGCAATGCCGCCCCATGCGCCGCACAAGCCATGCAAAGGCCACACACCCAACACGTCATCGATTTGCCACTTGTTTTGAGTCAAGGTGAACATCACCACAAACAATGCGCCTGCAACGGCGCCCACGGCCAAGGCGCCAAAGGGATGCATCAAATCAGAGCCCGCGCACACAGCCACCAAACCCGCCAAGGGACCGTTGTGCACAAAGCCGGGGTCGTTCTTGCCTAACAGCAAAGCGGTCAACGTACCGCCCACCATCGCCATCAAAGAGTTCACGGCCACCAAGCCAGAAATCTTGTCGAGCGTTTGGGCACTCATCACGTTAAAGCCAAACCAACCCACAATCAAAATCCAGGCGCCCAAGGCCAGAAAAGGAATGTTGGAAGGAGGGTGCGCAGACACCGCACCATCTTTGCGATATCGGTTGTAACGCGCACCCAACAAAATCACCGCAGGCAAAGCGATCCAGCCACCCATGGCATGCACCACCACCGATCCTGCAAAATCATGGAACTCTTCGCCCGTGGTGGCTTTGATCCAAGCCTGCACGCCAAAGTGCTGGTTCCAAGCAATGCCCTCAAAGAAGGGGTACACAAAGCCCACGATACAGGCGGTGGCGATCAGCTGCGGCCAAAACTTAGCGCGTTCGGCAATACCACCTGAGACAATCGCTGGAATGGCCGCGGCAAAGGTGAGCAAAAAGAAAAACTTCACCAGGTCGTAGCCATTTTTGGCGGCCAAGGTTTCGGCGCCAACAAAAAACCCTGTGCCATAGGCCACGGTGTAACCCACGACAAAATAAACCACGGTGGACACGGAGAAGTCCACCAAGATTTTGACCAAGGCATTGACTTGGTTTTTCTTGCGAACCGTCCCCAACTCCAAGAAGGCGAAACCCGCATGCATGGCCAAAACCATGATGCCGCCCAACAAAATAAAGAGCGCGTCCGCGCCCTGTTTCAGTGCTTCCATGTCAATCTCTGCTTATTTTTGAATTAATTTGGTGCGCAAAATCCATCATTGGGCGTTGCGCACCAAAAACAAGCAAAAAACACGCCAAATTTTCAAATCATGGCCCGCTATGATCGCAGGCATGGAAGCATTTCTCGTCTCAACAGGCATTGTGGCCCTCGCCGAAATGGGGGACAAAACCCAATTGCTGTCTTTGGTGCTGGCTGCGCGTTTTCGCAAACCCTGGCCCATCGTCTGGGGCATTTTGGTGGCCACACTGGTCAATCACGGTTTGGCGGGTGCAGTGGGCAGCTGGGTCACCACCCAACTCGGACCCGAAGCTTTGCGCTGGGTGTTGGGAGGCTCTTTCTTGGCCATGGCGGTTTGGATTTTGATTCCCGACAAGTTGGACGATGAAGACGAGCAAACCAACCCACGTTGGGGCATCTTTGCCACCACAGTGGTCGCCTTCTTCTTGGCCGAAATGGGTGATAAGACGCAAATTGCCACGGTGATGTTGGCCGCACAATTTCAAAGCTGGTCAGGGGTGGTCGCGGGCACCACCTTGGGCATGATGCTGGCCAATGCCCCTGTCGTTTGGCTGGGTGATGCCATCACGCGCAAAATTTCCCTGACCTGGGTGCACCGAATTTCGGCCGTCATCTTTGCCATCTTGGGCCTCTTGGCTTTGTGGGGTGGCCCCCACGGTGATGCACCCAAACCACCCCTTGTCGACCAGCCCCTGACCGCTGCAACGACTTGAGTGACTTTTTCACATCAGAGCCTTTATACTGTGCCTGCGCCGATTTGCTCCAGCTTGCGGGCGCGCAAACTTGATGGTTTGTAAATTCAGCTAAAGAGAGAACCTGTTCCACCGGTTTTGCTTTTTCAGCTGAACCGGTTTTTTTTCGGGTTCATTGGGGCTCATTTCGATTTGATGGATTCATGGCTTTGATCGCTACGCCACAGTCAATGTTTTTTGAAGCGCCACTTGCTTTGCAAAGTGGTGCGTCCATTCGCGCCTACCACCTGGCCTACGAAACTTATGGCACTTTGAACGCCGACAAGTCCAACGCCGTACTCATCTGCCATGCCTTGAATGCATCACACCATGTGGCCGGTATTTACGAAGGTCAAGACAAAAGCGAAGGCTGGTGGGACAACATGATTGGCCCTGGCAAAGCCGTTGACACCAACCGTTTCTTCGTCATTGGCGTCAACAACTTGGGCTCTTGCTTTGGCTCAACAGGCCCCATGCATGCCAACCCCGAAACAGGGGACATTTATGGCGCCGACTTTCCAGTGGTCACGGTCGAAGACTGGGTGGATGCACAAGCGCGCTTGCTAGATGCCTTGGGCATTCACACCTTGGCCGCTGTCATGGGGGGCAGCTTGGGCGGCATGCAAGCCTTGTCTTGGACTTTGCGTTACCCCCATCGCGTGGCGCATGCGGTGGTGGTGGCCAGCGCACCCAACCTCACTGCCGAAAACATCGCGTTCAATGAAGTCGCGCGCCGCGCCATCGTCACCGATCCTGATTTTCATGGCGGCCATTTTTACAAGCACGGTGTGGTGCCTCAGCGCGGCTTGCGCATCGCACGCATGATTGGACACATCACCTACCTCAGCGATGATGTCATGAATGAAAAGTTTGGTCGTGAGCTGCGCGATGCGGTCACTCACAATGCCACAGGCTATCGTTACTCGACACAGGACGTTGAGTTTCAAATTGAAAGCTACCTGCGCCATCAAGGTGACAAGTTCAGCGATTACTTTGATGCCAACACCTACCTGTTGATCACAAGGGCATTGGATTATTTTGATCCTGCACGCACATTGGGCGGCGACCTGACTGCGGCCCTCTCGCACGCCACATGCAAATTTTTACTGGTCAGTTTCACCACCGACTGGCGCTTTTCACCTGCGCGCAGTCGCGAAATGGTTCGCGCATTGCTCGACAACAAACGTGACGTCAGTTATGCCGAAATCGATGCGCCACATGGGCACGATGCCTTTTTGCTCAACGATGCACGCTACATGAAGGTGGTGGGCTCTTATTTTGACAACATCGCCCAGTCCCTGTCAGCGGGAGGCGCCGCATGAGCGAACATGTCAACTTGCAGGCCATCGCCCGCTTGGTCCCGCACGGTGCGCGCGTCTTGGACTTGGGATGCGGAGATGGCGCACTCTTAGATCATTTGCAAAAAAGCAGGGGCTGCACAGGCTACGGCGTGGAGTTGGATGACGCCAACATTCAAGCTTGCGTCCAACGCGGCGTGAATGTCATTCAACTCAACTTGGATGAAGGCCTCACCATGTTTGCAGACCAATCTTTTGACGTGGTCTTGCAAATAGACACGCTGCAACACTTGCGCAATGCCGAAGTGATGTTGCGCGAAACGGTGCGCGTCGGTCGCACGGGCATTTTGGCCTTTCCGAATTTTGCGCACTGGCCCAATCGCTTGAGCATCCTCACAGGACGCATGCCTGTCACCAAACGCCTGCCGTATCAGTGGTACGACACGCCGAACATTCGGGTGGGCACCTATGCAGATTTTGCGCAATTGGCCACACAAAATCATTTGAAAATCATCGACAGCTTTGGCTTGCAAGAAGGTCAAGAAGTCAGAGCCTGGCCTAACCTGATGGCAGGCACAGCGGTTTTCAAGTTACAACGTTAACGCTGTTTCATCAGCCACTCAAAGGAATTGCATGACGCTTCCATCCACCATGAAATTTGTTGACCATGGCACTGGCGGGGGGCCAGAAGTTTTGCGACCCAGCAACTGCCCATTGCCGACACCACAAGCCGGCGAAGTCTTGGTCAAAGTGGCGTTTGCCGGCGTCAATCGCCCCGACTGTTTGCAACGCAGTGGCAAATACCCACCTCCGCCCGGTGCGTCACCCATCGTGGGCTTGGAAGTTTCTGGCGAAGTGGTGGCCTTGGGAGAAGGCGCCACGCGTTGGAAGTTGGGCGACAAAATTTGTGCGTTGACCAACGGCGGTGCTTACGCCGAATACGTGACTGTCCCTGAAGGTCAGGCACTGCCCATTCCCAAAGGCTATTCCTTGCTGCAGGCCGCTGCCTTGCCTGAAAATTATTTCACGGTGTGGACCAATGTGTTTCAGCGCGGCAAATTAAAAGCTGGCGAAAGCATTTTGATTCACGGCGGCTCCTCTGGCATTGGCCTCACGGCCATTCAATTGGCACACGCTTTTGGCGCCAAAGTTTTTTGTACCGTCGGCAATGCCGAGAAAGTGGCCGCCTGTGAAAAAGTCGGCGCTGATGTGGCCATTGACTACAAAACCCAAGACTATGTGGAAGAAGTCTTGAACCGCACGGACCAAAAAGGCGTGAACGCCATCTTGGACATGGTGGGCGGCAGTTACATGCAGCGCAATTTGAGAGCTCTGGCGATTGAAGGCCGCTTGTTGCAAATTGCGTTCTTGCAACCTTCCAAAGTCGAAGTCGATTGGGTCTCCTTGATGGCCAAGCGCCTGACTTTCACGGGCTCTACATTGCGTCCGCGAAGTGCCGCCGACAAAGCGCAAATTGCGAATGAACTGGAAGCGCAAGTTTGGCCTTTGCTGGCCGCAGGCTCGGTAGCCCCGGTGATTTACAAAGTGTTTGATTTGAACGAAGCTGCACAGGCCCATGCGCTCATGGAATCCTCGCAGCACATTGGCAAGATCATGCTGACCGTCGCAGGAGAATAATTCATGAGCAACACATTGAGCGTCGGTGTCATTGGCTTGGGTGCCATGGGCATGGGCATGGCGCAGTCATTGCGCCGTGCAGGTCATGTGGTGAATGTGTTTGATGTGCGCACCGACGTGGCACAAAAGTTTGCAGCCGAAGGTGGCGTGGCTTGCGCCAGTTTGGCCGACATCGCCAAAGCGTCCGATGTGTTGGTGTCGGTGGTGGTCAATGCGGCACAAACTGAATCGGTGTTGATGGGCGATGGGGGTGCGCAATCGGGCTGCATCAACCACCTCAAACCCGGCAGTGTGTTTGTCATGTGCTCCACCGTCGATCCGGCATTTTCTGTGGGCTTGGAAAAAACGCTCAATGCCAAAGGCTTGCTCTACATCGATGCGCCCATCTCGGGCGGTGCGGCCAAAGCGGCATCTGGGCAAATGACCATGATGACCGCCGGCACGCCCGAAGCGTATGCCAAAGCCGAGCCTTTCTTGAACGCCATGGCGGCCAAGGTTTACAAACTGGGTGACTGTGCTGGCGCTGGCAGCAAAGTGAAAATCATCAACCAACTTTTGGCAGGCGTTCACATTGCTGCGGCCGCAGAAGCCATGGCCCTGGGTTTGCGTGAAGGCGTTGATCCCGATGCGCTGTATGAAGTGATCACGCACAGCGCTGGCAACAGTTGGATGTTTGAGAACCGCATGGCACATGTTCTGGCCGCTGACTACACACCGCTGTCGGCCGTCGATATTTTTGTGAAAGATTTGGGCCTGGTGCTTGACATGGCACGCGCCAGCAAATTCCCTTTGCCGCTTTCAAGCACCGCGCATCAAATGTTCATGCAAGCGAGCACCGCCGGTTTTGCCAAAGAGGATGACAGTGCGGTGATCAAAATTTTCCCGGGCATTGAGTTGCCCAAAGCCAAATAAAACTCGCACCCCAAGCAGACAGACGTCAAAGGCCTTCACCATGAAATTAGGTTGCATTGCGGACGACTTCACCGGCGCCACCGACCTGGCCAACAATTTGGTCCGCTCTGGCATGCGCGTGATGCAAACCTTTGGCGTGCCCTCTCAGCCCCTGTCTTCAGAGGTTGATGCCGTGGTCGTGGCTTTGAAGTCTCGGACCATTCCTGCACATGAGGCCATTGCGCAATCTCTAGACGCTTTGCATTGGTTGCAAGCGCAGGGCGCTGAACAAATTTATTTCAAATACTGCTCTACATTTGACAGCACGCCTAAGGGCAACATTGGTCCTGTCACAGAAGCTTTGATGGACGCCCTCAACTGCAAATTCACCATTGCCACACCCGCTTTTCCCGACAACGGTCGCACGGTGTTCAAGGGCTACTTGTTTGCTGGCGCGGTGTTGTTGAATGAAAGCGGCATGCAAAACCATCCCCTCACGCCCATGACCGATGCCAATCTGGTGCGCGTGATGCAAGCGCAAACCCAACGCAAAGTGGGCTTGATCGATCACACCGTCCTGGCCAAGGGCACGCAAGCCATTGCCAACAAAATCAAACAGCTTGAAGCCGATGGTGTGGGTGTCGCCATTGTGGACGCCACCAGCAACGAGGATTTAAAGACCTTGGGCCCTGCACTCAAAGGCATGCCCTTGGTGACAGCCGGCTCCGGCGTGGCCATTGGCCTGCCTGGCAACTGGGGCCTGCAATCTTCTGCGCAAGCGGCCGCATTGCCTGCACCCACCGGCTACCAAGCCATTGTGTCGGGCAGCTGTTCATTGGCCACACAAGCGCAAGTAGCAGACTACATTTCGAGAGGCCTGCCCAGTTGGCAATTCAAGCCTTTGAATTGGACCAAGCAAGATGTGCCTGTGCAAATCAAAGCGGATGTAGACGCTGCATTGGCATGGGCCAAGCCTTTGTTGGCGCAAGGCCCAGTGCTGGTGTATGCCACCACCGATGCCGACACCCTGCAACAAGTGCAAGCCCAATTTGGACGCGAGCAAGCGGGCGAATGGATGGAGTCGGCCTTGGCGCAGGTTTGCATGGGCCTCCAAGCCATGGGCGTGAAACAATGGGTGATTGCCGGGGGCGAAACCTCTGGCGCCTGCGTACAAGCTTTGAACATCACACAAATGCAAATTGGCCCGCAAATTGATCCGGGTGTGCCATGGTGCTTTGCGCCCCAACACACCGCAGGTCACCTCACCTTGAAGTCTGGCAACTTCGGTACACCCGACTTTTTCACCAAAGCACTGAAGGTGCTGGCGGAGACCGCCGCATGACAGCCCTTGTGAACATGAGCGAAGCCAAGGCACGAGAAGAAATTTGCCGCGTGGGTGAAAGCCTGTTTCAACGTGGCTACGTGCATGCCACCGCCGGCAACATCAGCGTGCGTTTGGACCACGGTTTTTTAATCACGCCCACCGATGCTTGCTTGGGTTTTTTAGACCCTGCAGATTTGGCTTTGCTGGATCACGACGGCCATCAACTGAGCGGCAAACGCGCCAGCAAAACCATGGCCTTGCACCGCAAAATTTACGAGGCTTCGGACCACGCCCCCGGTAGCTGGCCAGCCCACTGTGTCATTCACACCCACAGCACCCACTGCGTGGGTCTCAGTTTGCGTGCCCGTGGCCCTGAGCTGCTGCCCCCCATCACGCCGTACTTCGTGATGAAAGTGGGCCATGTTCCCCTGATTCCGTATTTCCGTCCGGGCGATGTGCTGGCGGCCGATGCGGTGGCCGATGCCATCCTTCACTATGCCAAGGTCGACACACCCATTCGCGCCGTCATGCTGTCGCGTTTGGGGCCCAATGTGTGGCACCAAGATTTAACGCAAGCCATGGCCACCCTGGAGGAATTGGAAGAAACCGCCAAACTGATTCAAAACCTGGCCCCGCATCTGCCCGAGAATTTATCGGATGCGCAGATTGAAGAATTGCGTCAAAATTTTGGAGCCGCTTGGTGATCTTGAACTCAGCGCCCACACCAACCACACTGTGCGCTACGCACCTGCGACTTTCCTGAAAGCTTTTCATGCCTCAATTTGCCGCCAACCTGTCCATGATGTACCCCGACATGGATTTTCTGGACCGTTTCGAAGCAGCGGCCAAGGATGGCTTCAAGGCGGTTGAGTATTTGTTCCCCTATGCGTATCCCGCCCAAGAGTTGGCCGCACGCCTCAAAGGCAATGGTCTGCAACAAGTTTTGTTCAACATGCCGCCGGGCGGCACCGATGACGCCAGCACCTTGAGTGCATGGGACAGAGGCGATCGCGGCACAGCATGCAGCCCCGGCCGCGAAGCCGAGTACCAAGCCGGCGTGCACCGTGCCATGCGTTATGCAGAGGTGTTGGGTTGCCCACGCATTCACTCGATGGCTGGCGTGTTGCCAGCGGGCGTCTCGCGCGAGCAAGCGCAAAAAACTTTGGTGACCAATTTGAAATGGGCCTGCCAACAGGCCCAAACAGCGGGCTTGGATGTTTTGCTGGAACCCATCAACCCCCGCGGCATTCCCGGATTTTTTGTCAATCGCCAAGACCATGCCCACGAGATTTTGGCCGAGGTGAACGAGCCCAATCTGAAAGTGCAAATGGATTTGTTCCACTGCCAAATTGTGGAAGGCGACGTCACCACCAAAATCGAGCGCTATTTGCCCACGGGCAAGGTCGGCCACTTTCAAATTGCCGATGTACCCTTGCGCCACGAACCTGGCACCGGTGAATTGAATTGGCCCTATCTGTTTGACCTGATTGACCGTCTGTCGGCAGAATGTCATTGGCAAGGTTGGGTGGGCTGCGAGTACGTGCCCGCCGACATCACCCAGGGTGGCACCTCACGCGGTTTGTCGTGGTTGAAATCTGTTTGAATTTTTGGAGTCCCTCATGAACGCACCTCTTCACAAAGAAATGCCCGCTGGTTTGCTCAATGCAGAAACCGCTTTGCGCGACGTCACACAGGCTTGGGATTCCAAGATTTTGAAAGAACTCACGCAGTACATTGAGATTCCTGCCAAGTCACCATCCTTTGATGCCAACTGGGAAGCCCATGGCCACCTCGACACGGTGCTGCGCCAAACAGCTTCATGGATCGAAGCACAAAAGGTGGCGGGCCTCACCTTGGAGATCATTCGCTTGCCAGGCCGCACGCCTGTTTTGTACTTCGACATCCCCGCCACACGCGCGCAATCGGAGGGCTCTGGGCAAACCGTCTTGATGTACGGCCACTTGGACAAACAGCCGGAGTTCAGCGGTTGGCGCAACGACCTTGGCCCTTGGACACCCAAATACGAAGAAGGCAAGTTGTATGGCCGCGGTGGCGCCGATGATGGTTATGCCGCCTACGCCAGCATTGCCGCAGTCCAAGCGCTTAAAAATCAAAACACACCCCATCCACGAATCGTGGGCTTGATTGAGACCTGCGAAGAGTCTGGCTCCTACGATTTGTTGCCCTACATCGATGCCTTGCGTCCCCGCTTGGGTGATGTGGGTCTGGTCATTTGCTTGGACAGTGGCGCCGGCAATTACGACCAGTTGTGGCTCACCACCAGCTTGCGCGGCATGGCCAGTGGCACCTTGAAAGTTGAAATTCTGACCGAAGGCATTCACTCGGGCGATGCGTCGGGCTTGGTGCCTTCCAGTTTCCGCATCATGCGCCAAGTGCTGGACCGCTTGGAAGACAGCAAGACAGGTCGCTTGCTGCCCGCCAGTTTCCATTGCGAAGTACCTGCCGACCGATTGGCACAAGCCAAAGCCACGGCCAGCATCTTGGGCGAAGAGGTTTACAAACGTTTTCCATGGGCGCACTACGACTGCGGTGGTTCCACCACCTTTGCACTGCCCACCACCACCGATCCGCTGCAAGCTTTGCTCAATCGCACCTGGACACCCACATTGAGTGTGACCGGTGCGGAAGGTTTCCCCTCTTTGGAAAATGCCGGCAACGTGCTGCGCCCCTACACCGCGTTCAAACTCAGCTTGCGTTTGCCACCCTTGGTCGATGCAGCCTCTGCCGTGGCAGAAATGAAAACTTTGCTGGAAGACAACGCCCCCTACCAAGCTCGCGTCACGTTTGAATCCAATGGCGGTGCCACGGGTTGGAACGCACCCAGCAGCACACCATGGTTTGAGAAAGCCTTGCAAACCGCCAGCCAATCGCACTTTGGTGCGTCGGTGGGTTACATCGGCCAAGGCGGCACCATCCCCTTGATGAACATGCTCAGCCAAGGTTTCCCCACAGCGCAAATGATGGTGTGTGGTGTCTTGGGCCCCAAGAGCAATGCCCACGGCCCCAACGAGTTCTTGCATGTGCCCTATGCGAAAAAACTCACAGCCTCTGTGGCCGAGGTGATGGCCTCCTTGCCTTAAGTCAGTTGCTTTGCTTGCGAATCCAAACCATCCAAACCAAGGACAAGGCGATCAAAGCAACGGGTATCAGTGAGCCATAGTTCAACCACGCCCATCCTTGCGTGGTCACCAAAGCACCGGAGGCAAACGATGTGAAGGCCATGGTGGCAAACACACAGAAATTGATCGCGGCTTGACCGCGGTCTTTTTCTTCAGGACGCCATGCGGTCATCGACAAGGTGGTGCTGCCCGTGAACACAAAGTTCCAACCTACGCCTAACAAGAACAGCGCCACCAAGAACTGCGTCACATCGGTACCTGAAAGCGCCACAGCAATGCAAACAAAGTTCAAGAGAACACCCACGCCCATGATTTGCAAGGTGCCAAATTTCTTGATCAAGTGGCCCGTGATAAAGCCCGGGGCAAACATGCCGATCACATGCCACTCCAACACCAGCGCAGCGTCACTGAATTGGTAACCGCACACTTGCATGGCCAATGGTGTGGCGGCCATCAACAAGTTCATCACGCCATAACTCATGGCCGAAGACACCGCCGCTACGATGAAGACCGGTTGCTTCATGATCTCTGACAAGGGGCGTCCATCTGAGCTGCCTTTGACCTTCTCAACCACAGGGGGTGACCGTTGGCGCTGTAATAACCGGCGACCAATGTGGCAACTGTCAACAGTGCGAAGTTGTGGGTATGGGCCGCATAAGCGCACATGACCGCAGACAACAAGCCCACCAACAGCCCCAACTGAAACGACACACGCCTTCCCCACTTGGCTTGTGATTTGGCCACCAGCCCCGTGGACAGCGCGCCACCCACCACGTAGCCCATCACTGGCAAGGTGGCCATCCAGCCCACCGGCGCCAGGCTCAAGCCCACCAAGCCATTGATGGCGATGAACGTGACGTTGTTGGTGAGAAACAGACCTTGGCACAAGGCCAATAAGAAAAGATTGGGGTTCATACACCCGAGTGTATCGAGGTCAGCAAGCCCAAGGCAGACAAAACGGCGACAGGGGCTGTTTCTGCTCTCAAGACCCGTTGACCCAAACTCACAGGCAAGAAGCCAGCGGCCAAGGCTTGTGCCTCCTCATCCGGGCTGAGACCGCCTTCGGGGCCACTTAAAAGTATGAGCTCAAGGGCTTGACCGGTCGCCGGTGTGGGCAAGGCTTGTAGCGCTTCCTGCAAGCTTTTCGTGCCGTCGGCCAAAGACAGAAGCCATCGTGTGCCCTTGAATTGCGGCGCCGATGAAGCGATGGCTTGAGACAAAGTCAGTGGCGACGCCACCGGCAAGACACGGTTGCGACCACATTGTTCACTGGCAGCCACGGCAATGGCCTGCCAATGCGCCAATTTTTTATCGGACCGCTCGCCTTTGAGTTTCAAGACACTGCGCTCGGCCGTGATTGGCAGGAGCGTGCTGGCACCCAATTCCGTGGCTTTTTCAAGCAACCAGTCCATGCGTTCGTTGGCAGTGATGCCTGACCACAGATGGATGCGCACAGCCAATTCGCGCTCTATGTCGATGTGTTGGGTGACACGTACACCCACATCACTGCGGCCCATGCGTGTGATGATGGCCACACATTCACCGCCTTCACCGCTGAACAAGGTGATCTCGTCACCTGGTTGCATTCTTCGCACTTGCACGTGCCGTGCTGTGCCTGCGGGCAAATCCAATTCGTCGCCAGGATGAAGGGCTGCGGGGCAGTAGAAGCGGGGCCGTTGCGACATGGCTTTACATGCGCCCAAACGCAAAGCCTGTGACGCCATCGGTGCCTTCGACCTCCTCGATCAATCGCAGCAAGGGCTTGAGCTCTATGTAGCGGGACGCTGTGGCGCGAATGTAGGCGATGAATCGCGGGGCATCTGCGAGGTACTTGTCTTTGCCATCGCGCAAGGTCAGGCGTGCAAAAATACCGGCCACTTTGAGGTGCCGCTGCAAACCCATCCATTCCACTGCGCGGTAGAAGGCGCCAAAGTCTTGGTGCCAATCTTCAAAATCGAGCAAGCCCGCTTTTCGGGCTTTTTCCCAATAGCGAATGGTGACATCGAGCACAAAGTCTTCTTCCCATGAAAGGAAGGCATCGCGCATGAGGCTGGCCACATCGTAAGTGACGGGCCCATGCACCGCATCTTGGAAATCCAAGATGCCCAAAGCGCCATCCTGACCAGTGGGCATCATCAAATTGCGTGGCATGAAGTCGCGGTGCACAAACACCGAGGGCGCGGCCACATTGTGCGCCACCAAGGTCTGGAACGTGCTGTCCAAGGTGCTGCGCATTTTGCCTTCCACTTTCAAGCCACGGTGCTGTGTCAGGTACCAATCGGGAAACAGACTCAACTCGCGTTGAAGCAACGCTTCATCGTAGGGCGGCAACACACCGGGTTTGGAAGACAACTGCCATGCAATCAGGGCATCGACGGCCTGCATGTACAGGCCATGATTGGCCTGAGGGTTTTGCTTGTCAATGGCAGCCATCATGGTTTGGTCGCCCAAGTCGGTGAGCAACATGAAGCCTTGAGGTGCGTCCCACGCCAAAACCTCTGGCGCTTTCAAGCCCGCCGCTTGCATGAGCTGGGCCACTTTGACGAAGGGCTCACAATTTTCTTTGTCTGGCGGCGCATCCATCACGATCAAACTGCCGCCCTGCTGATTGTCCACCCGCAAATACCGTCGAAAGCTGGCATCCGCTGACGCAATGCGCAAGCTTGACGGCAACACGCCGTGCGTCGTTGCCAAGGCTTGCAGCCACGCCTGGCAGGCCAACTGGCGTTGCGGGTCTGCCCAAGGCACTGAAGCGGTAGATGTCTGATCCGAGTTCAAGGTCTCATTCCAAGTGAAAAACGACGGCAAGGTGTGCCACTTTAAAGGGTCGAGGCCACCGAGGCGGCACTCATGGATAATCCATTCTACAAACACCCGCCCTTGCAATCGACAGCCCCTTGAAGACCGCCCACACATTTCACAAACAAAAGCTTGCACAAGCCCTGTCTTTGTGTGGCGTGTTGCTATGGCAGTTGCCCAGCGTCGCCCAAGAAAAGGGGGCAACAACACCCACACCCCCTGCGAAACCCGCTGTCAATGTGATTCTCCAAAACAGCCTTCGTTTGGAAGAAAAAATCTCTGACCTTGAAAGAAAACAATCGCCTGTGTTTGTCTCCGGTCAACGCATCGATGCAAGGCCCGATTTGGACATGGTGATAGAAGGCGATGCCAGTTTGCGAAAACAAGGGCTGAGCGTTCGCGCGCAACGCATTGAATACGACCAATCGCAAGACACCCTCAAGGCTCAAGGCCAAGTGCGAATTGTGCGTGAAGGCAATGTGTTTGAAGGCCCTTCTCTCAAGCTGCAAGCCGATTCATTTCAAGGCCAATTTTTGCAGCCCACCTATTCTTTGTTGAAAGGGGGCGGCCATGGCGAAGCGGCTGAAATTGAATTCATCGATGCGCAACGGGCAACCGTGCGCCAGGCCACTTACACCACGTGCTCGCGTGTACCCGGACCCAGCTGGTTGCCAGAGTGGGTGCTCAAGGCCGCCAGCTTGCAGGTCAATGAAGAGGACAACACGGTTCAGGCCAAGGAGATGCAACTGCGGTTCAAAGATGTGCCCATTTTGGTCGCTCCCTCGCTCACGTTCCCATTGAACAGCGCCAGGCAATCAGGCTTCTTGGCCCCACTGATCGGCATTGACACCGTGAGTGGCATTGAGGTGTCCTCGCCGTATTACTGGAACATTGCACCGAACCGTGATGCCACCCTCAGCACCACAGTGATGACCAAACGCGGCGTGGCACTTGATTCAGAGTTTCGATATTTGGAAACAGACAGTCAGGGCCAAGCACGATTGAACGTGATGCCCAACGACAGCTTGCGCCAACAATCACGCTGGGGTTTGTCTGCGCAGCACGTTGGTGGCATTGAAACGGGCAACAGTGTGTTGGGCCGTCTGGGTGTCAATGTGAATTTGAACCGCGTCAGCGATGACAACTATTGGCGAGATTTCCCACGGGCTGGCCTGTCTTTGACGCAGCGGCTGTTACCCGCCTCGGGCAGCGTGTATTGGGGACAAGGCGATTGGACCTTGATGACTCAGGTCTTGAAGTTTCAAACCCTGCAAGACATCAGTTCGCCCATCACCCCGCCTTACGACCGGTCACCTCAAATTGTGGCCCGCTACAACAAGTGGGACGTTCAGGGCTTTGATGTTGGGTTCACCGCAGACACCACGCGTTTTGAGGCCGATTACAGTCAAATTCCAGGTGGCACCAGCGCCATTTTGAGAAATGGCCAACGCAGTTATGCGGCAGCGCAAATCAGTCACCCTTGGCTCAAACCTTGGGGCTTTGTGATCCCTAAAATTCAACTGCACGGCACACGTTACCAACTGGACACGCCTTTGGCCTCTGGCCCATCGGAAGTCAACCGACTGTTGCCTACTTTCAGCCTCGATACGGGTTTGATTTACGAAAGAGATGCTTCCTTCTTTGGCAGGGGACTGCGCCAAACGCTCGAGCCTCGCGCATTTTTTGTCCGAACACCTTACAAAGACCAAAGCCAACTGCCCAGCTACGACAGCGGGGCCACCGACTTCAACCTGACCACGGTTTACTCAGAAAACCCCTACGTGGGTCAAGACCGCATTGCCGACAACAACTTGGTCACCTTGGGTGTGAACAGCCGATTGTTTGACAACAACACCGGGGCTGAATTGGCGCGATTTGGCGTTGCACAACGCTATCGTTTCTCAGACCAATTGGTCCGACTGCCGGGTGAGTTGCCCGTATCTTCAGGCTTCAGCGATATTTTGTTAGGGGCAGGCGTGCGTTGGGACAACCGGTGGACCTTCGACTCTACTTTGCAGTTCGATGCCCAAACGCACCGCACCACGCGCACCACACTCACGACGCGCTTCAACCCCAGCCCTTACCGTGTTTTCAACACTGCCTACCGGCTGACCCGCGATCAAAGCGAGCAAATTGACATTGGCTGGCAATGGCCTTTGCGTGACCTCACTTGGGGCTCTGACGAAGCACCGGCAGGTCAAGCATTGACGCCAGGGCAAGGTTTGGGCGCAGACCGTTGGTACAGCGTCGGGCGCATGAACTTCAGCTTGAAAGATCGCAAAATGGTCGACACACTGCTGGGATTTGAGTACGACGCAGGATGCTGGTTGGGTCGCGTGGTATTTGAACGCTTGCAAAGTACCACCAGCACCTCGCGCAGCCGAATCTTGTTCCAACTTGAATTTGTGGGTTTGGCGCGGGTGGGTTCAAGCCCTCTGAAAACATTGCGCGACAATATCCCCCGATACCAATACCTCCGAGAAGACTTGGCGCCCACCAGCAGATTCACCTCTTATGACTAACTCTTTCTCTTTGATTGCTCAACAACCGCAAACAGACTTGCGCATGACCTCAGCTCGCCACCCCTTGAAACGAGCGTTGCGCAATGTGGGTTGGTGCGTGGGCCTCTTGGCCTTGGGCGGCCACGTCCATCACGTGCTCGCACAAGGCCCTGTCAAATCTCGCCCTGCTGACTACATTGTGGCGGTGGTGAACTCTGAACCCATCACCAACAACGAAGTTCAAAATCTCAAACTGCGTTTGGAAAAACAAGTGGTTCCAGGCAGTCCTGTGCCAGACAGCAAAGCCCTGACCCAACAAGCCCTCGATCAATTGATCAACGAGAAAGCCCAATTGCAACAAGCGCGCGACAATGGCATTCGGATCGATGACACCGATGTGGATCAAACGGAAGCCAACATCGCGCGTCAAAACCAGGTGAGCAAAGAAGAACTCTACAAACGCCTAGCGGCCGAGGGTTTGAGTGTCACGGCCTTCCGTGAGCAGCTGCGCAGTCAACTCATGATCGGTCGCTTGCGCGAACGTGAGGTTGACAACCGGGCTCGCGTTTCCGACACAGATGTCGAGCAATTCATTCAAACACAACAAGCCGGCAAGCCCTCAACGGGGCTTTCTTACGATTTGAATTTGGGCATGATCTTGGTAGCGGTTCCAGAAAACGCCTCCGACAAAGAAGTCGCAGAATTGCAAGCCAAGGCCTTGCAAATTTCAAAGCGTGCCAAAGCGGGTGAAAACTTCGCAAGCTTGGCTGCCACTTTCTCTCAAACAACGGACAAAGGTGCCAATGGCGGCGAAATGGGTTTGCGCCCAGCCGATCGCTACCCCACTTTGTTTGTCGACAGCACGCAAAATTTGACCAAGGGTGACGTCTCGGAGCCTGTTCGTTCTGGCGCTGGCTTTCACATCTTGAAAGTGCTTGATAAAAAACAAACCGAACTCAGCAACACCACCATCGTTCAGACCCGCGCGCGTCATATTTTGCTGCGCGTTTCCAACGAGCTCAATGAAACTGCTGCGCGCAATCGCCTGCTGACTTACAAACAGCGTATCCAAGCGGGTTCTGATTTTGCAGAGCTGGCGCGTCAGTTTTCACAAGACGGCAGTGCGCAAACGGGTGGCGACCTGGGTTGGGCAAGTCCTGGACAATTCGTCCCCGAGTTTGAAGAAGTGATGGCGCGTCTGCGCCCTGGGCAAGTCAGCGATCCATTGGTCTCACGGTTTGGTGTTCACTTGATTCAAGTGATGGAACGTCGTGAGGTTCCGCTGACTTTGCGCGAGCAACGTGAGATGGTTCGCAACCAATTGCGCGAGAAGAAAATGGAAGAAATGTACACCGCATGGGTGGACGAATTGCGCGGTCGCGCTTACGTCGAATTGCGCGACCCCCCTCAATGAAACACATCCCTCGCAAGCGGTTTGGGCAGCATTTTCTGGCGGACGGTGGCATCATCGATGCCATCGTCAATGCCATCGACCCGCAAGCCGGACAACCCATGGTTGAAATTGGCCCCGGCTTGGCTGCGCTCACTCAACCCTTGGTCGAACGATTGGGTCATCTCACCGTGATCGAACTCGACCGCGACTTGGCCTTGCGATTGCGACTGCACAAGCAACTCACGGTGGTGGAATCGGATGTTTTGAAAGTTGATTTCACGGCTTTGGCTGCTGGACAAAAACTGCGCGTGGTGGGCAACTTGCCCTACAACATTTCCACGCCCATCTTGTTTCACTTGCTTGAACATGTTGCCGTCATTGAAGACCAGCACTTCATGCTGCAAAAAGAAGTCATCGATCGCATGGTGGCGCTTCCCGCAACATCCGACTACGGCCGATTGTCTGTGATGCTGCAATGGCGTTACGCCATGGAAAATGTGTTGTTTGTGCCGCCCGAAAGTTTTGACCCACCACCACGCGTTGACAGTGCGGTAGTCCGAATGGTGCCACGCGCAACGCCGGTCGCCATCGATCCCAAACTGTTAGAGAAATTGGTGCAAGTTGCCTTCAGCCAACGTCGCAAATTGCTGCGTCACACCTTGGGTGCTTGGTTGACTGAGAGAAACTTTGCTGGCACCTTTGACGTCCAACGCAGAGCCGAGGAAGTACCGGTTGAGGAATATCTCCACTTGGCCTTGACACTCCAGCGTGAATCGTTGCCATGAGATGAAAAAAGCGCTACAAGCTCGAAAGCCTGCAGCGCTTGGCGTTCAGATGGCTTAGAAGTTACGCCGCGGCCAACCAGTAACCGGCATTGAAGGGGCTGCTCATGCGCAAGGCCAAAGGCGATACGTCGACCAACTTGTCTGTTGGCATTTTCTCGCCTTCTTCAGCCAGCATTTCCACACCTTCTGCGTCGAGCTCCGGTGTAGGTTCGGGCAATTTTTCGCCGCCTGCTGTCGCAGCGCGTGCGACGGAGAAAGAATAGAAGCAGCGGAATGGCACCTTGCGGTCACCCCAGTAATCGGCTGTGTCGCGGAAGATGTCCAACAACTGTTCGCGCGCCTCTTTGTCGAACTTGGCATTGGCAGGGATTTGCTCCAAGACCACAATGAAGCCAGGTTGAGGACCTGACTTGTGCAGGGGGTCTGTCATGCAGTCGTACAAGGCATCAAAGTTTTTGCCGAAATGCGTTGGCAAAGTGAATTGCGCTGCAATCAAATCCAAAACGTCTTGCTTGCTTTGGGCCTTGGCCAAATTGGCATACAAAAAATGCTGGCCTAAACCTTGTGCCGCCTCTTGCAAGTCGTTGACACGAAATGCACGAATCGACTGGACGATGTTCGTCCGCACACCTTTCAAAGGTGTATCTTGGTCCTGTCGAATTGGCTTGTCCATCACCGTTCTCACTCTCTACTTTTTAAATCCAGCCTTGTGGGCTTTGTATTAACAAACACGGAGTGCCTGCGTGCAAACACTCTTCACTTGATTCACTTCAGGCCTTGCTGCACATTCTTAAGGCGTCATCACGATTTCGCGAAAACTTGCATAGTGGTCTTGCGTGTAAAAACACTGCTTTGGCAAGCGCGGCTCTTCGCCACCACACACAATTCGACGTGCACCACGGCTTCTTTCACCGGGGGTTTTGACGGTGTACTCGCGGTAAAAACCGCGTTTTGCTGCAGGCAATTGCTTTTCTCGATTGCCAAACACCACGCCATCCTTTTCATACCGAAAAGGCCCACCCTGTCGGATGAGCTGATAGGTGTCCTGACCCTCTTTGGGCAAATCCTGTAACGCAATGGGCGCCGTGCTGACTGCGTCAGGCACCGACTTGGCATGCACCAAATGAGTGCAAAAACCTGTCAAAAACGCCAAACTAACGGCTAAAGCAGCAAAGTTACGCGTCTTGAAACCCATTCACAACCCTCAAAATCCTCGGGTAAACCCGGAAATTCGAAGGCGCTAGTTTGCCGTAAGGTGAAAAAAAAAGCAAGTACTTTCCCGAATAAAAAGGGATTTCCTTGCTGCCCAGGGTGGCCTGTTCAGGCCACTGGAGGTGATGGTTTTATCGACTTGCGTTGGCATCCGCCACTGTCAAGGCCGTCATGTTGACGATACGGCGGACGGTGGCACTGGGTGTCAGGATGTGAACGGGCTTGGCCGCACCCAACAGAACCGGGCCCACCGCGATGTTGCCGCCAGCGGCCGTTTTCAGCAGGTTGTAGGAAATGTTGGCGGCATCGATGTTTGGCAGAACCAGCAGGTTGGCATCACCGTGCAAAGTGCCATTGGGCATTTGAATGGCCCGTGTGTCACCGTCCAAAGCGATGTCGCCGTGCATTTCACCGTCCACCTCGAGCCATGGTGCATCCTTTTGCAAAATCGCCAGGGTCTCACGCATCTTCACAGCGCTCGGTTCATTGGAGGTACCAAAGTTGGAATGCGACAACAAGGCCACTTTGGGTCGAATGCCAAAACGTTTCATTTCATGGGCCGCCATGATCGTGATCTCGGCCAATTGCTCAGCCGTTGGATCGTAGTTGACATGGGTGTCGACCAGGAAAACTTGGCGGTTGGGCAGCAACAAACCGTTCATGCAAGCAAAGGTGTTCACGCCAGGGCGCTTGCCAATCACTTGGTCCACATAAGGCAAGTGGGTGGCATTGGTTCCCCATGTGCCACAAATCAATCCATCAACATCGCCCTTGTGCAAGAGCATGGCGCCAATCAATGACAAGCGACGGCGCATTTCAATTTTGGCAACTTGAACCGTGATGCCTTTGCGCTCGGTCATGCGGTGGTAGGTTTGCCAGAAGTCGCGGTAACGGCTGTCTTGCTCAACATTGACCACGTCGTAATCAATGCCCTCACGCAAGCGCAAACCAAACTTCTCAATGCGCTCTGCAATGACGGCAGGTCGACCAATCAGGGTGGGCCGCGCCAGACCTTCGTCCGAGACAATTTGAGCGGCGCGCAAGATGCGTTCTTCTTCACCTTCGCTGTAGGCCACTCGCTTTTTCGAACCACGCTTGGCTGCGGTGTAAATGGGCTTCATGGTGGTGCCCGATGCATACACAAAGCTTTGCAGACGTTCGCGGTAAGCTTCCATGTCAGCAATGGGGCGAGAGGCCACACCACTTTCAGCGGCAGCTTGCGCCACAGCAGGCGCAATTTTGATCATCAAGCGAGGGTCAAAGGGTTTGGGAATCAGGTATTCGGGTCCAAAGACCAAAGGCTCACCCGCATAAGCCGCCGCCACCACTTCGCTTTGTTCGGCTTGCGCCAATTCCGCAATGGCATAGACCGCCGCAATTTCCATCTCGGGTGTGATGGTGGTTGCGCCCGAGTCAAGGGCGCCCCTGAAAATGTAGGGGAAGCACAAGACGTTGTTGACCTGATTGGGGTAATCGGTGCGACCTGTGGCCATGATGGCGTCATCGCGCACCGCCTTGACGTCCTCCGGCAAAATTTCTGGATTGGGATTGGCCAAGGCAAAGATCAGCGGCTTGGCTGCCATTTTCTTCACCATGTCTTGTTTAAGTACGCCACCGGCTGACAAACCCAAGAACACATCGGCACCCTCAATGGCCTCAGCCAAGGTGCGCTGTGATGTTTTTTGAGCGAATTGAATTTTGTCTTCGTCCATCAACTCGGTTCGGCCTTCGTAGACCAAACCCGCCAGGTCTGTGACCCAAATGTTTTCACGAGGGATGCCCAGTTTGACCAGCAAACCCAAGCAAGCCAAAGCAGCAGCACCGGCACCGGAGGTGACCAATTTGACCTTGCTGGGCTCTTTGCCCACCACTTTCAAACCATTCAAAATGGCAGCGCCCACAGTAATGGCCGTACCATGCTGATCGTCATGGAAGACGGGGATCTTCATGCGCTCACGCAACTTGCGCTCGACGTAGAAACAATCTGGCGCTTTGATGTCTTCCAAATTGATACCACCAAAAGTGGGCTCGAGCGCGGCAATGATTTCGACCAATTTCTCAGGATCTTTCTCATTGATTTCAATGTCGAACACATCGATGCCAGAGAATTTTTTGAACAGGACGGCCTTGCCTTCCATGACGGGCTTGCCGGCCAAGGGTCCGATGTCGCCCAAACCCAAAACGGCCGTTCCGTTGGTCACCACCCCGACCAAAT
>RFVJ01000050.1 GCA_009928125.1 Betaproteobacteria bacterium | reverse complement strand
TCGAATGAATGTCAATGGGCTTGTACAAGACGTGAATATTGAGTTGACCAAAGAGTTGCAAATGCTGTGGCGAGGTATCTGCTGTCACGATGCAAGCAGGTATGTCTTCGTTGAACTCTTCTCGTAATTTTTGGATGAAGAAGATGCCATTGCGCTCACCCAATCGGTAATCACTCAGGATGAAATGAAGCTCTGGAAGTTCTACAAGATATTTTGCAAATTCTTCTTCGTCGTGCGGTATCAAATAGACTGAATAGCCCGCTTTGGTGAAGTACTGCGCGTAAGCATCCTGCAGTGAGTAGTCATTTTCGATGATGCCCAAGTTCACAACGCCTTGTGAGCGGGCTATTTCGTTATCAGTTTCTGCACCCTTAGATCCGGTTTGTATGCCAGATTGCAAGCCCAATTTGCTTTGTTGCACGACATGGTCATGAGAAACAGGGTATGGCGTTTGAATTGTAAAAAGTGAGCCAACGCCAAGCTCTGAGTTGACAGTGCATTCGCCCCCTATTTTTTGAACAATGCGATTGACAATGGAAAGTCCAAGCCCGAGGCCATCGTGTTGAGACCTTGAGTGTTCAGAGCGAAAAAATTCTTTGAAAATGACTGGCAAATCTTCTGCGGGAATACCATGACCACTGTCTTTGACGCTGAACTTCAGTT
This sequence comes from Betaproteobacteria bacterium, assembly GCA_009928125.1. Lineage (GTDB taxonomy): Bacteria > Pseudomonadota > Gammaproteobacteria > Burkholderiales > Burkholderiaceae_C > Limnohabitans_A. Next base: position 10,759 of record RFVJ01000050.1, on the reverse strand, counting down.
GACCTTGACAGTTCTCAAAAGAAACAACGATGCTGCCCGTTTCGGTGTATTGAATGGCATTGAACAATAAATTTCGGAGAATTTGTTCCAGAAGTTGTGGGTCACCTTTGGCAATCAGGTCTTGATGTTTGACCGTCAATGCGAGTTTTTTTTCTTTGCACAAGTCTGCAAATCCTATTTCCAGTTCTTGCGCCAACTGCGCAATTGAAAATTTGATGGATTGAGGCGATACACCGGAATCGAGCTTGCTGATGTCCAAAAGTGTATTGAACATCTTGTTCAATACAGAAATGCTATTTCGCATGCGTTCGAAGACACGATTTTCATAATCTGGCAAGTTTTTGGAATCGATCATGTCGACAAAGATATTGATCGATTGCATGGGTTGTCGCAAATCATGACTGGCGGTGGCAATGAACTCAGACTTCGCTATGTTGGCCGCAATTGATGCATTTTTTTCGGCAACCAATTGATCAATCATGGCGTCGTTCTTCAGTCGCAATGAAAACGACTTTTCCCATGATTGAGAAAAAAGCATGGCCATTTTGATGGCCAGATAGAAGGCCACCATGGAGCCGATTGGAATAGGCCAGAAAATGAATTCGTAATGGGTGACGATGAACAGCAGCTCAGGCAATTTGAGCGGAATCACAAAGTATGCGAAAGATTTCCAACTGACACAATATCCCACCATGCCTACAAAAAGAATTGTCAAGCTGATGATTTGATAAATCAAATAATTGGTTGGGTCTGATGTTTCCACAAAAATAAACCAGCCGATGCCCCAAACAAATGTCACTGCGCCCAATGCCATGTTGAGTAGGAACAAGTTGGTTTGAACGTTAGCCTTCAGATTGATTTTTTTGATCAAAAAGAAACGCCCAATGACAACTACAGCCATCAGCGCAAACCAAGCATTGATCCACAAATTGTCTGTCGGCTTCCAATAAAGTGGAATGCACAATATGGGCGCCAACACCGTGGCAATGGTGCTGGATTTCGCGAAGCTGTGCATGTAGTGCAGCTTCTCAGTCGCTACAAGCTGATCAAAATTGGGAAACTCAGCTTGCAGATTCTCTGGGGTCATGTTGTGATTGTTGAGCAATGTTGTAAGTAGGATCAGCTGCTCAGCAATTGGTATTTTTGGGCTTTAAGAACCGCCTGCGTGCGATTGAAAACGCGCAGTTCTTTGAATATTTGGTTGATGTGAATTTTGACTGTCTGTTCTTTGATTTCCAGATAGTCGGCAATGATTTTGTTCGGATGGCCCAGTGAAATTAAATGCAAAACCTCCAATTGTCTTTGGGTCAGTCGAAAATCGGGTTGCTCTTCTGTTGCATGAACAATGCTTGGCACGCTGTTCACTTCAAAAAGTTTCTGCAATTTGTTGTAGATGCTCATCGAAGTGTTGTTCTTCGATACAAACAGCGTTGCACCGGCAGCCACAGCTCGGGGTTCCCAAGTAGGCGATTCAAGCCCTGAAATGGACACGACATGCTCTACATTGGATTTTTGTTTGAAAACCTTGATACCCGCAAGGCCGCTCAAGCCTGGCATTTTGACATCGAGCAACACCACCCAAGTCTTGTCCATGGCATCAACCAAATCCAGCCCTTCACTGGCGTTGCTGGCTGTATGGACACCGATGCCCAAGTTGCTGAATTCTCTGGAGAGGATCTCGCCTAATGCTTCCCGGTAGACTGGGTGATCGTCGATGATCAGAAGCGCATTGGTGTGTTGATTCGTCATAACTCAATTGATCTTAGCTTTAGCCCTGTGATTTTCAATGAAACTTAGGTTGTAGATGGTGCAAAATGCGCCTGAAAATAGTTTCTCATCATTTTTTTGCATTTAGAAAAGTTTACAGAGCCTTCATACTGTCCCATGTGTACCAATTTCACACCCATTCAGAAACCCCAGTGGGTCAAAGATGCTTTCGGCTTAGATTTGCCAAATGGGTACCCTGGAGAAGCCTATCCAGGCTTTGCAGCTCCCTTGGTTGTGCAGAGTCATCAGACATCGAGAGTCGCTTGTGGTTTGGCCAGATTCGGTTTGATACCCACCTGGGCTAAAGACGACAAAATCAGTCGACACACTTACAACGCACGAAGCGAAACGGCAGCTGAAAAGCCCAGTTATCGGGCAGCTTGGCGAAATCGTCAATACGGCTTGGTGTTGGTTGAAAACTTCTATGAGCCGAGTTACGAGTCTGGCAGGGCTGTTCGTTGGAAAATTGGATTGGCCTCTGGCGATCCGTTTGGCATTGCATGCTTGTGGGATCGATGGACGGATCCAAGCTCCGGCGAATTGGTGGTGAGTTTTTCGATGCTGACGGTCAACGCTGATGCACACCCCGTGATGAAGCAATTTCACAAGCAGGGTGATGAAAAGAGAACGCCTGTGATCATTGCACCGGAACTGCACAGTACTTGGTTAGCCTCCTCAACAGATCACGCGGCCGATTTGATGTCATGGCAGCACATGCCAACACTGGTTGCAGAGCCAGCACCGATCCAACGATCGTCAGCAAGTACATTTCTGTGACTGGATACTTTTGATCTGCATACATGTGACAATTCAGGTCAATTGAGAACCTCAACATTCAAAAATCATGACAAACAATCATTTCAAAACCTATATTTGCATCGTTTGTGGCTTTGTGTATGACGAAGCAGAAGGTCGCACCGAAGATGGCATTGCCCCCGGTACTTTGTGGATTCCAACATCGATGCAGCGGTGATTTTTTCCTCAAACTGTAGATTCCCATGTCATCAGATACCCATCCGCTGAACGTCCTCTTTCTTTGTACACACAACTCTGCCCGGAGCATCTTGGCAGAGGCGATGTTGAATCATTTGGGAAAAGGGCGATTCAAAGCTTATTCCGCAGGCAGCAGCCCGCGTGAAAACCAAAAACCCAATCCGCTCGCCCTTGAAACACTTCGTCATGCTGGCTTGCCGATTGACGGCTTGCGCAGCAAAAGTTGGGATGTGTTTGCCCAAGCTGATGCGCCCAAAATGGACTTGGTCATTACCGTGTGTGACAACGCAGCCGGCGAAGTTTGTCCTTATTGGCCCGGACAACCGGCCACTGCGCATTGGGGTTACGCAGATCCATCAGAAGTGCAGGGCGGTGATGATCAAAAAAGAGCAGCTTTTTTGCAAACTTTGCATTTGATTCGCAAGCGTTTGGAGATATTTGTGAACTTGCCCGAGCGCAGTTTGTCCCGCTTGTCCATTGAACAGACGGCCCGTGATTTAGCTCAAGATTGAAGATCTAACCATGACGTCAGACAAAGCAGTTGCACCCATGAGCGTGTTTGAGAGATACCTGACGGTTTGGGTTTTCCTGTGCATCCTGGTGGGTATCGCATCAGGACAATTTTTCCCTCAGGTTTTTCAAGCCATCGGTCGCATGGAAATTGCGCAAGTTAATTTACCTGTCGGCCTGCTCATTTGGGTCATGATCATTCCCATGCTGGTGAAAGTAGACTTTGGTGCTTTGCATGAAGTCCGTCAGCACATCAGGGGCATTGGTGTTACCTTGTTCGTGAATTGGTTGGTCAAACCTTTCTCAATGGCCTTGTTGGCTTGGTTGTTCATCCGGCATTGGTTTGCACCCTTGCTCCCCCCCGATCAAATTGACAGTTACATGGCTGGCTTGATTTTGTTAGCTGCAGCGCCTTGTACAGCCATGGTATTTGTGTGGAGCCGACTGACCGGTGGTGACCCCTTGTTCACCTTGTCACAAGTGGCGCTGAACGACAGCATCATGGTGATTGCCTTTGCACCGTTGGTCGCTTTTTTGTTAGGCATATCGGCCATTACCGTTCCTTGGGATACTTTGTTTGCATCTGTTGTCTTGTACATCATCATTCCAGTCGTCCTTGCACAGTGGCTTCGGAAGAATTTGCTGTCTCAAGGGCATGACGTTTTCGATGCAATGATGGCAAAAATTGGCCCTTGGTCGATTGCAGCTTTGCTTGCAACCTTGGTGCTGCTGTTTGCTTTTCAGGGTGAAGCCATACTGAAACAGCCTTTGGTCATTGGGCTTTTGGCGGTGCCCATTTTGATTCAAGTATTTTTCAATGCAGGACTTGCCTATTGGCTGAACCGCGCGGTTGGCGAAAAGCACAACATTGCATGTCCATCAGCGTTGATTGGCGCTTCCAATTTCTTTGAGTTGGCGGTAGCCGCAGCCATCAGTCTGTTTGGCTTTCATTCTGGGGCGGCACTGGCCACTGTGGTGGGCGTATTGATTGAAGTGCCGGTGATGTTGTTGGTGGTTTACGTTGTCAACAACTCGAAAAATTGGTACGAAAAGTCCACCGAATCGCCGCGTTAGCCCATCATTTATTCCATCTTGGCGCCAGACTTCACAATCACTTGTTCCCATTTGTCAATTTCTGTTTTGACAAACGCACGAAACTCTTCCGGGCTATTGCCTACAGGCTCTGCACCTTGGGCTTCCATTTTGTCCTTGATGTCTTGGGTTTGAAGCGCTTTGGTTGCCGCATTGTAAAGTGCTGTCACAATGTGCGGGGGTGTTTTGGCGGGCGCGAACAAGCCGTTCCAACTGGACACTTCGAAGTCAGGCAAGCCTGCTTCGGCCATGGTGGGTACATTCGGCATTGTGTTCATGCGTTTTTTACTGGCCACCGCAATCACGTTCAATTTGCCACTTTTCAAATGCGGAATGGCTGACAAAGCTGTTTGAAAACTCATCTGCACTTGCCCACCCAAAAGGTCGGCGATGGCGGGTGCAGCGCCCTTGTAGGGAACATGAATCAAATCAATGTTGGCTCTCATTTTCAACAATTCTCCGGCCAGATGAGGCGAGCCACCATTGCCGCTTGAAGAGAATGCAAATTTACCGGGATTTTGCTTCGCGACCGCGATGAACTCGCGAAGATTCTTGGCCGGTACAGAAGGATGAAGCGTCAGAACGGAGGGGGCCGTCATGAATTGCGTAATGTGAACAAAGTCACGCATCGTGTCGTAGCCCATGTTTTTGTAGGCGGTCATGTTGGTGGCATTGGCGATGGTGCCAAGGAGGAGGGTGTAACCGTCTGGCGCACTGCGAGCAACGAATTCTGACGCAATGTTGCTGCTGGCACCCGCCCGGTTTTCCACCACAATGGGTTGACCCAGCGTTTCTTGCATCTTGATGGCAATGCTTCTGGCAACGATGTCTGTCGCACCTCCAGGTGCATAGCCGACCAGCAATTTGATGGGTTTGACAGGGTAGTTGCTGTCTTGCGCGTAGCTTGTCAGTGAAAAACATGCCAAAACAAGAGCCCAAATTTGAAACATACGCAACCCGTTCACAGTCAATGATCAAATCGAAGTTTAGGGACTCTGGACGGTCCTGTGCAAGGCGTATTCATTGGTATTGACCCTAGGATGAATTTTCTTCATGCTTTCTTCAGTAAGATGACCCTTAGGCTTATTGAGGCTCAATGCCTCTGTTACGGGGCAAATCACGGTGTGCATTTGATGGACCGAATTGGAGTCATGCGTTGTGAGTACATTCATTCAAACCAATCTCGAGAAACCCCGCGCATGGTTTCCCCATGAGTTGTCGCGCGATTCATCTTGGATCCATTTTCTAAGTCGTGAGGCTGTTGCTGAAATTGAGCAAGCGCTTCAGCATGCCAAAGCAACTGGGAAAGATTGGTTGGACATGACAGCCAATGACTTTCCATTGAAAAGACATGCCAAGCAAGCCATTGACCAAGCCTTTGCCATCACTCAGACAGCTTATGGCATGTGCTTGCTCAAGGGATTCCCTGTTGAGCGTTGGTCCGTGGAGGACGCCCGTTTGGCACATTGGGGTATTGGACTTCATGTGGGTGTGGCCAGAACACAAAACATGGCCAGCCAAGTGATGAACGATGTTCGCGACGAAGGCGGTAGTTACAAAGTTAAAAATGGCCGCGGCTACAACACCAATGCGGGATTGGATTTTCATGTTGATTCATGTGATGTGGTGGCCTTGTTGTGCTTGCAAACTGCAAAATCTGGCGGCACCAGCAAGGTGACCAGTTCGATTGCAGTGGTTGACGAGGTCAAAAGATTGCGTCCAGACTTGATTCCTGTGATGCAGCAACCCTTCTATTACAGTTACCAAGGCACGAACGACGCCAGTCAACCACCTTTTTACAAATGTCCTATTTTGGGTGATGACCCGGAGTTTTTCTCTCTCCGCGCCAATCGGAAAAATGTAACGGCTGCACAACGCGATTTCCCCGAGGTTCCCCGTTTAACGCCAGCACAAATTGAATTGTTGGACCTTCTGGACGAATTGCTGCCTGATGACAGGTTTTGCTATTCCATGCAACTTGACCGAGGGGACATGCAGTTGTTGAACAACTATGTCGTGATCCACTCCCGCACCAATTTTGAAGACCATGAAGCGCCTGAGCGAAAGCGCCATTTGCTGCGACTTTGGCTCAGCATTCCGCAAGGGCAGCGGTTGCCCTTGCTTTGGAAAGAGTATTTTGGCGACATTGAACCGGGCTCCGTGCGAGGGGGTGTACGGGGCAGCCAAATCACCGAAGCATTCCTCGCTTATGAGAGGCGACAAGCACAGAACATGGGGATGACGCTGCGGCGCAACACCTGATTCAACATGTCTTGAATCGCATCAAGTCCCTATGAATTCAATGCAAGTTGAACCCACGCAGCGTCAAGAGCCAACGGCAGAAGTTCTGGGTTTTTCCTTGAACATCGCCATCGAAACTTTGTCTGAAATAGACCGTTTGGGAAAGTCTTTTCTGCAAGAGTTGGGTGTTGAGTCATTTGATTCAACCTTGTTCTATCCATATCAGTACAGACTGAATTTTTTCCAAGAAATCTTCGATCGACTGGGGTGGCCGGGCCTGTTCATGCTGGGTGCAAAGATTCCTGAGCGTGTGGCGCAGGTCTTTGAAAAAAAGGGAACCCCATCCACTTATTTGTTGGTGATAGAACCCTACATGCAAGAGCTTGTCCATCTGATTGACTTTCAAAACTTGCGTCAGACGCGTCAAGCTTTGGAAAAAATGGTCGTCTTGCACAACCAAGAACTCACGCTAGATTCAAACCGTGGGTTGCGAGGGAAAGATGCCATTTCACAATGGACGCATGTAGAAGAACCCGCAGAGGACGGCGAAATTGCCAGATTTTTGCTGACCAATGTTTCTCTCTCACCCTTGAAATTTGAAGCGGCCCTCAGGTCCAATTGCCTTTATTGCTTTCGAAAAATTTTCCCCGAGAGCGTTGACTTGACTTATGAGTTTGTACCCGAAAAGTCGCAATCGTTGGGACTGCATCACCACTGCAGTTTCAGATTGATTTTCCGTCCGATGGAGAAGGGGTTTACGCATGCCACAAGGTGGTCCATGCAACTCGAAAATATTCAAAAGCAGCTTTATAAAAATGCGCTTGATTTTGCGTTTGATCAAGAAAAATTGGTGAAAGAAAAAGCGCAAAAAATTGATGAGTTGATGCTCAATGTACTGCCTCGAAAAATTGTTGACAGATTGGAATCTGGTGAGAAGACCATTTCCGATGGCTGTCCCAATGCAACCATTCTGTTCAGTGACATTGTGGGATTTTCAGCCATGTCGGTCAGTCAGTCTGCTGAAGAATTGGTTTCACTCTTGAATGATCTTTTTACGAAATTTGATCAACGTGCGCTTTTATTGGGTGTTGAAAAGATCAAGACCATTGGAGACGCCTACATGGTGGCTGGTGGTTTGGAGGGTGATGGCAAACAGGATGCCATTCGTGTTGTCCAAATGGCCATTGGCATGTTCACCGATTTGGCTGAATTCAACCAACAGCATCAAATGGCTCTGCAAATGCGGGTTGGCATCAACTCTGGACCTGTTGTCGCAGGCATCATTGGCCATACCAAATTTTCTTATGATCTTTGGGGCAATACCGTTAACACTGCCAGTCGCATGGAGTCAACTTCATTGCCCGGCAAAATTCAAATTTCGCCAAGCACCTATTTGCAGGTGAAGGAATACTTTGACATTCAAGCGCGTGAATTGGTTGAATGCAAGGGGCTTGGACAAATCATGACTTATTTTGTGCATGGGCACCACGGCTCCCAGGGCGGTCTCGAGTTTGGTGTCACAAATTGAGATCAATAGATGCACCAAAAAGATATTTTGAAGGAAAATTGATTCAATCAATTCCCTAGAAAGGTGCAATACAAAGCTACAAAGTGTTGACATGATTTTTGCTTAGGCAGTGTTCTTAGATCTGCGTTTGATGTTGGTGCCTGTTCTATTTGCAACTGTTCGATCAACTTATGCCACAAATTAACTCGGCCTTAGAAGGCACTTTCCACCCAGAACCCAGGTGCGACACGTGCAGTTATGTGTTGCCATCGCAGACCGCTAAGACGGGGCTGCGTTGTGGTTTTGATTATTTCAATAGCAGTTACATCATGAGAAAGTTTCAATTGATGCAACATTTCCCTGAAGTGCACCCCTACAACGCCTGTGGCTCTTGGACAGACAAGCCCAAATCCCTTGATCCAAAGAGTGATTTCGGATTTGCTGCTTTCAATCCCGACAATTCCTCAGCATAATTTACCATGCATAACATTGTCATTGTGGGTGGTGGAGCTGGCGGACTAGAACTTGCAACGCGACTTGGCAAGGCCTACAGACGCAGCAAAGACATCAATGTCACATTGGTCGACAAAAATCGCACCCACATTTGGAAACCGAAGCTTCATGAAATAGCTTCTGGCAGCATGGACTTTGGTGACCATGAAGTCGATTACATGGCCCAAGCTCATTGGAATCATTTCACTTTTCGCATTGGTGAACTTAGGGGCTTAGATCGGTTGAACAAAACGATTGATTTGGCGCCCTACACGGATGTTGACGGTAGCCCTGTCACACCCGTGCAAAAAATCAGCTACGACACTTTGGTCATTTGCATTGGCAGCCTTAGCAATGATTTTGGTACCAAAGGGGTCAAGGATTTCGCCCTTCGTCTTGAAAATCAAGCCGATGCCAAATTTTTTCATTCAAAAATGGTGAACGCATGCATTCGTGCACACCATCAGTCCGACACCATTGACCAAAGTCAGCTTCATGTCGTGATCATCGGCGCTGGTGCAACGGGCGTAGAGCTTGCGGCTGAACTTCATCGAACCACTCGCGAGGTGGTCGCTTTTGGCTTGAGTGGTATTGATGCCGACAAAGATTTGAAGATCAGTTTGGTTGAGGCTGCCGACAGAATATTGCCCGCCTTAACCCCAAGGCTTTCCCGCGCAACCGAGCACCTGCTCTCGAAGCTAGGTGTCAAAGTTATGACGAACTCTAAGGTCATGGAAGTCATGCCTGAAGGCGTTCGTCTGTCAGATGGGCAAATGATTGAATCTGAACTGGTGGTCTGGGCAGCTGGCGTGAAAGCCCCCGATTTTCTGAAAAACTTTGGTGGTCTCGAGACCAACAAATTGAACCAAATTGTCGTCTTCAATACATTGCAATCCACCTTGGATCCTGATGTATTTGCCTTGGGAGACTGCGCCGCTTGCCCATGCCCGGATGAAGATGGCGGTCGCGGAGGCATTGTGCCGCCCAGAGCGCAGGCTGCTCATCAGCAAGCCACACACATGTTCCGTCAAATCAAAAGACGACTTGCTCATCAACCTCTCAAGCCCTATCGCTACAAAGACTTTGGCTCATTGGTGTCCCTCGGAAAATTCAGCACCGTTGGCAACATGATGGGCGGGTTGATTGGTAAAAACGTCATGATTGAGGGGTATTTTGCAAAGTTGATGTACTTGTCCTTATACAAGTTGCATGAACTCAGCATTCATGGTTTTTTAAAAACAATGCTTTATACGCTGGCGAGACTATTGACCAAGCAAGCCAATCCAACTGTGAAACTTCACTGAAATAGGGCAACTGATGGAACACTACAAGCCTCGTGGAATTTCTGATCGGATTGCATGGCTCTTTACAAAAACCATGCGATTTTTCGCCGATACCTTTTTCCAAAAAAGATACGGTCACCGAGCCGTTGTTCTGGAAACGGTGGCTGGCGTGCCTGGTATGGTGGCTGGCATGTGGACGCATTTGACTAGCCTGCGCAAAATGCAAACTGGGTATGGACCCAAAATTCGGACTTTGTTGAGTGAAGCTGAAAATGAACGAATGCACCTCATGACCTTCATTGAGATTGCCAAACCCAATGCATTTGAACGATTGCTGGTTCTTATTGCGCAAGCTATTTTTTGGAATTTATTTTTCGTGATTTACGTTTTTTTCCCAAGAACAGCACATCGAATTGTGGGCTATTTTGAGGAAGAAGCTGTTTACTCTTACACCGAGTACTTGCGCGAGATTGATACGGGCAAAATACCCAATACGCCTGCACCGCAAATCGCCATTGATTATTGGAAGCTTTCGCAGGACGCCACCCTGCGCGATGTTGTGATTGCCGTCAGAGAAGACGAAGCCAAGCATCGGGATGTCAACCATCAGTTTGCGGACGAATACGACCATATCTAAGAGGTCATCCAATCCAAATTGCTTCTTCAGTGGTATGGTTCGGTATCTGGTTTTTTGGGGTGCAGTATGGCCAAAGACTTTAACGGCATGGAAGACAGCAATCGTTCTTCAAATCTCAGTATTCATGAGGTCATTGAAACATCGAGAAGAACTTTTCTAAGAAACGGTGTGGCGGTTTCATTGACCTCGATCATGGCGCCTTTGTCTGGTTGTACGACTCTTTCTGGTGCCTACCCT
>RFVJ01000049.1 GCA_009928125.1 Betaproteobacteria bacterium | reverse complement strand
TGAGGCCCTGCAGAGCCTGCCAGCGCAAACCCTGATGGTGGGCGATTCCAGCAACGATGCGCAAGCAGCCAACGCGGCAGGCTGCCCAGTCGTCCTCATGACGTATGGTTACAACCATGGCGAGCCCATTCAAAATACACCTGCCTTGGCGTGGCTAGATTCATTGGTGCAGTTGCAATTGACGAAGTCTTGATGAAGCTCGCTGGATGATGAAACGTTCAATTTTTTTATGCACTTGACATGTTAAATCGCCGATCGTTTTTGCCTGTCTTGCCCGCCATGCTTTGCTACAACATCGCTCATGCGCAGGGCGTTGTTCACAAAACATTGAATGGCCGTTTGCCTTTGTTGATTGCACACAGGGGTGCTTCAGGATATCTGCCAGAACACACCTTGGCAGCCTATGCTCTGGGAATTGATCAGGGTGCTGATTTCATTGAGCCTGATTTGGTACTCAGTCAAGATGGTGTGCTTCACGCAAGGCACGAACCCCTGCTTGCGCGAGTGCAATTAGAGGCTGACGGATTGACCATCAAACGAAGCGCTGATGGGAAACCTGTTTTGCATCGTACAGATACAAGTACCAATGTCTGGCAACTTGATAAGTATGCCAACCGACTGGTGATCAAGCAGCTGGATGGCAAACCCACCGCCGGCTGGTTCGCAGAAGACTTCACAGCCGCAGAACTTAGAGCAGACGTCCGTGCGCAGGAACGCTTGCGGGATTTTCGTCAGGCCAACAATGCCTTCAACGATCGGTATCCCATACCGACGTTGGCTGAGGTCATAGAATTGGCGCAGCGACGCAGTCGAGAATTAAGTCGCACCATTGGCATTTATCCTGAAACCAAGCATCCTAGCTACTTTAAAGGTATCACTGATGCCAAAGGTCTGCCGCGCATGGAGGATTTGCTTTTAACGCAATTGCATGCAGCTTATGGTAACAACCCAGATGCACCTGTTTTTATTCAGTCCTTTGAAGTGAGCAATCTTCAGTACCTTCGCAGTCGAACGAAGCTACAGTTGATACAACTTTTGAGTGCCAACGGAAAACCATACGACTTTCAAATCTCGGGTGATTCGCGTGGTTATCAAGACTTGGCTCGTTCTGCAGGCCTTGACTTCATCAAGGCCTATGCTGACGGCATAGGACCCCATACTCAGCTGATTGTGCCCACCGATGGCCGACGTTTGCTGCCGCCCACTGAGTTGATCAAGGAGGCTCATGCCCGTGGCTTGCAAGTTCATGGCTGGACGTTTCGAGCAGAGAATCAATTTTTGCCTTCCGAATTTGCACGCGGATCTAGCCCTGCGGCGCAAGGTGACATGGCAGCACAATTGAGGGTCTTTGTTGAAGTCGGAATGGATGGTTTCTTTACCGATCATCCAGACTTGGGCCGAGCGGCGCTTAAGGCCTTGACTCTTTAAATATTGTGCAGTTGTGAAGCACAAAGAAAAACCCCTTGAGCATTTCTGCTGAAGGGGTTTCTTATGTTGGCTCCTCGACCTGGGCTCGAACCAGGGACCTACGGATTAACAGACAACAGTTTTATCGAAAGATGCTTGTTTTATGGCGTTTACAAGCCATAAAACATTGATGTGCAATAAACTGTGTAATTGGGTATTTTGTTTATGTTATCTGAAGTGTCCAGCTCTGGACGCTTTGACCTATGTTGATTCGACTTGTTATGGCAGCGAAAAGACAGATCAATTTTTCCAGTAATTTCGCATATTTTGCACTTAGACGCGTTACCTGTCATGCGGAAATTTAGACGCTAGGAGGGGGGCTTGAAACATAGACACAGCGTCCTTCAAAATAAGTTTCTAAAACTTTTGTCTTTGCAATTTCTTCTGGCGATTGGCCATGAAGCGGTTTAGCTAGTCTTATAAAGTCTGCTGACATGCCAGCTTTCAAACGACCTGTCACATTTTCAAGCCCCATTGATCGGGCGGCTTGCGTTGTGAAAAGAGGCAGGGCTTCTTCTAGGCTAATGGCCTGTTCCTCACCTACAAAGCCAGGGAACAGTCCGAAGGGGTTGCGCCTAGAAATCATGCCTGCCAGTCCAACCCAAGGATTGGCATCTGCTGCTGCTGCAGGCCAATCAGAACCATAAGTCAGTTCTGCGCCTGCAAGCATCAAAGATTTAATTTGGTGACATCTTTGCGTTCGAACAGGACCAAGCACCTTCACTTGGCCAGGCGTGACAGGGTTTGGAAACCAGAGCCTAGGCGACATATCTGCCACCATACCCAATAGCTTGAACCTAGGGTGGTCGTCGGCATGAACAAAAGCTGTGTGTCCAATTTCATGCCTCAGGCCACTATTACCATTAGATGCTCTGACAACTTGCACAGCGTCCAGACCTGCTCTGACAGCTCTGTCTCCTACGGCATGCATCTTGACTGTCAATCCCAAACTGTCCAGTTCAGTGACAATTTCAGCAAGTTTGCTGGGAGCAATGGCCAGCAAAGCATCTGGATTGTGAGCCGAAGGCGTACAACCTGGCATGGGCAAGTACGGTTCTAAAAAGGATGCCGTTAAGCTAGGTGCTACACCATCTAAAAATAACTTCACATATGCGGTGTGAACATGTTCCGAGGCGAATTGTTCACGCCACTCTAGCAATTTATCAGTCGGAGTCATACCTTCTGAGGTGAGTGAATTCAAGGCCATGTGGACGGCGACATGTAAATTTAATGTGCCATTCTTGTCAGCATAATAATAAGCTTCCAACTCAGCTTCGCTGGCCATAGCTTCTTTAAATCCAGTCAATCCAAAGCTGTGAAAATAGCCACTCATGTGCTTCACTGCATGTTCGAGCTGCACTTGGCTAGGCACAATAAAACGGCGCACCAAATTCTGAGCTTTTTCATACAAGATACCGTTTGGCTCACCCGATAAAGGGTCACGTCCGATGCGGCCTCCCTCAGGGTCTGGCGTATTTCTGTCTATGCCGCATGCCTTTAAAGCAGCGGTGTTCAACCAGGCCGTGTGGTAGGTGACATCCTTCAAGGCTACAAAGTGATGAGGTGCCGCCAGATCCAATACTTCTTTAGGTGCTTTTTGAAAATCATCGATCCACGACATGTGCCAAGGCCCACCGGAAATCCATTGGTTTGCGGGGACTTTGCTAGCTCGATCTGAGACGGCCTGCATCAGATCTTCCAAGGAAGACGACAAGCCTACATAGACTTCAAATTTATCTCTCAAGGCGCCCCAGATGCCATGGGCATGTGTGTCAATCAATCCTGGCATTAGAAATTGCCCAGCTAAATCGTGAACGATCGATTGTGAACTGGCACTTTTTAGCAAATCTGAAGAACTCCCAACTTGCAAAACTTTTCCGTTCAAGATGGACAGGCCTTCTGCTTGGGGGTGCTCAGAATCTAATGTCAGAACAGTGCCATTGATCCAGATTTCATCTGGAGAATTTTCTTTGATGTGCTGGCTCATGTGCAGTCAGACGTTTGGGTTCTTAAGGCGCTTTGTTAAAGCCATTAACAATGGCCAAAACAAAATTAGCAAAATTGCAATGAGCATTGCAAGTGACACAGGCCTTGTGATGAAGGGTTCAAGAGAGCCATCGCTTCGACCTAGTAATTGCCGCAATGAAGCTTCCAAAGTATCGCCCATGACCATTCCCAAAATGAGGGGGATGGTTGGAATGTTTGCTCTGGCACAGACCAAGCCGAGCACGCCAAAAATAGCGGTGATGACCACGTAGTACATTGAGTTCGCCGCTGAATAGGATCCAACAAAACTCAATACCAAAATGATCAGTCCCAAAATTCTAGGGTTCACATAGGCCAATCGAGCGAGTGGTTTGACCGTCAAAATTAGCAAACCCAAGATGACCAAGTTGATCACCAACAAAGAGGCTAAAACACCATTGATGATTTCGGGCCGGTCTGTAAACAAAGAAGGGCCAGGAACAATGCCATGAACAACAAATACGCCCATGATGATGGCCGTGATGGCATCGCCTGGAATGCCCAAGGTCAGTACCGTGATCATGGCGCCTCCCGAGTTTGAGTTGTTGGCACACTCAGCAGCCACAATGCCTTCGGGATTGCCTTGACCAAATGGTGTGGGATCTTTGGAGCCTTGCTGCGCCCAAAAATAAGCAAGTGAAGTGGACAAGGCGGCGCCAACGGCGGGTAGAACACCAATACCAGAGCCTAAGAGTAGCCCTTTCAACATGGCCTTGGGATATCTAAAGGGTTCTAAAAAACCTCGCCAAGATAGACCCGCTGATTGAATGAGCGACGCATCAAATTGGGGTACTGGTGAACTTACCATGACCAGGGCTTGCGCCATTCCAAACAATCCTACCGCCACAGGTACCAAGGGAATGCCACTTAACATGCCTGGAATGCCAAATGTGAAACGTTGTTCATTTGAGTTGGGATCTATACCTACAGTGGCCAAAAAAAATCCGAACCCCATCATCATCATGGCTGCTGGAAACTGCCGGCGATAAGCTTTTCCAACGCATACAGCGGCCAACAAGATGGCCATCACGTTTTCTGCAGCACCAAATTTCGCAGCAAAACCAGCCATGGGTCTTGCCACCAATCCAAGTAACAAGGCACTTGCAATGCCCCCCACAAAGGCAGACATGAACGCCAGTGACAAGGCGCGTTGAGCCTGACCTTGTTTGGCTAATGGGTAACCATCGAACATGGTCATGATGGATGACGCTTCACCCGGCGTGCGAATTAAGATGGAGGTGACTGCGCCGCCATAAAATGCGCCGCAATAAACACCTAGTAAAAGCGATATACCACCTAAAGGGGCCATGCCGTAGGTGAAAGGCAGCAGCACCGCAATGGTGACGCCTGGACCAACGCCAGGTAAAACACCAACCACAATGCCCAAAGCCGCGCCAATTAAAAGTGAAATGGCAATGGGAGGACTTCCCAAAGATGAGAATCCACCGGCAAGTGCGTCAATGAACTCCATGGTTAAAAAAGCCAACTGTGCCCAAAGTAAACCTTGAGAATTTGCACAAAGATGACCCACATGATGAAGGACAGTGAGACAGCCAAAAGAAGACTGGTGCGTCGTTCAAATTTCAGAAGCCAACATCCTGCCAACAGAAAGGCGAGGGTACTTACAAGGTAGCCGACCACAGGAACGGCCAGCATATAAATTCCAAATGCAACCAACATGGCGATGGCATCGCGAATGTTGACTGCACTGGAATCAAGTTCTTCCGAATCACCAGATTCACTTTGGTGTCGTCGCTGGTAGATTTCAAACAAACCACCAACAGCCACGATCAGCAAAGAAAGTTGTGGAAAAAGCGCAGCCGATTCAAACCAATTTGCATTGTGAGGATAAGGCTGAATTAGGAGAGGCGATAGTTGCCAGATACATAGTGCTGCGCATGACAAAGCTAGCAGAAGCCACCTATCCCATGACCACGAACCTAGCCTTGATAGCTTGTTTGACATCACTTTTTCGTCATTCCCAATTCAGTCATTAGCTCTGAAATCCATTTGCTGTCGTCAGCCACTCTTTTGCTCATTTGATCCGCCGTCATTGGAAGTGCAGGAATGCCTGATTTTTTTAATTGGTCTTGCACGGGCTTATCTTTCAATGCCTCCATCATCACGCTTGAGAGTTTGTTGATGATGTCTTTGGGGACACCCACTGGAGCAGCCATGCCACCCCAAGTAAACAACTCGCCGTAGCCCTCTTCCTTCGGTGTTGCAGCGTTTGGAAAGACAGGATTGCGATCAGGACCCCATGCTGACAAAATTTTAGTTTGGCCGGCTTTGGCATAACTTAAGGCGCCTTCAGCACCTGCAGTGGAGACATCGGCATCACCCGCAATAAGTTCCTTGATACTAGGATTGGGAAATGAAACAACCTTGTAGGGCCAGCCATCTATCTTTGCTATTTTTGCCGCAATCAGAGCAGGTACTGCAGCGGGTGCGTAGCTGGCAATGATGACGGGCTTGCCGTTCTTCTTGGCCCACGCGGCGAATTCTTTGAGATTGTTAGCAGGAATATCGCCTCGTGCTGCTAATACAAAGTCGTTGATCAACATACCACCCACGGATTGGTAGTCACTCATTTTGTAAGGCGTGTTGCCAGCAACAATTTGTGAAATACCGGGTCCTGGTGTCCAAGTGCCAATGGTGTAGCCGTCAGGTTTCGCTCTGGTCATTTCTGCAAAACCCACAACACCACCACCTCCAGGTTTGTTGATTACTTGAACTGGCACACCCAATCTTTTGCTCATGCCCTCTGCTAATAATCGTGTGACGACATCCATTTCATTGCCTGGAGGATAGGGGTAAATGATCTCAATGGGCTTGCTTGGCCATTTATCTTGTGCCAAGCTTGGTAGTGTTGCCACGATGCTCAAGAAAGCCAATGACAAAATGCGGATGCGTGCGCTCATTTGTAACTCCTTAGGTTGGAAAAATGGGTTTTAGATATTTTCTGCTGCAGAAAAAGCGATGTTCAAAATTCTCAATGTTTCGTCGACGTGTGCATGAGTGAAAACCAAAGGCGGCGACAAAATCAGTCGATTGCCTTGAACTCGAATCATTCCACCTTCGAGCCGGGCCGTGCCTACCAGAGTTTGTATATACGGTGAGGGTGGCAAGAGCATTTCTTTGGTAACACGGTCAGTCACTAATTCAACGGCTGCCATGAGTCCTTTACCTCTAACTTCGCCCACATGCGAAAATTTCATCAATTGCTGCAAAGATTCCTGAAAATAAGTCCCCACGTGATGTGCGTTGCCAGGTAAGTTCTCGCGGGTCACAATGTCTAAGTTGGCATTGGCAGATGCACACGCCAATGCGTGGCCTGAATAAGTGTAGCCATGCATCATGGCGGCAGGTACATTTGGTTGTTCCCATGCGCTGGCAACTCGTTCGTTGACCAAAGTAGCACCCAAAGGCACATACCCAGAGTTAATGCCCTTCGCCATGGCCATGATGTCGGGTGCAACGCCCCATGCACGCGCACCACAAAGCGCACCAATTCGACCAAATCCGGTCACAATTTCGTCGCTGATCAACAAAATGCCATGCTCATCTAGCAATTTCCGCATGCCAGGCCAATAACTGGCATCAGGCACGATGACACCGCCAGCGCCTTGCACGGGTTCGGCAATCAGAGCTGCAATGTTGCCAGCACCAACTTTCTGAATAAGATCTGAAAGTTCATTCAAGCACAGCTTGGAAAGCTTCTCGGAATTGCTTTCATTCCAAGGATTGCGATAGGTATAGGGTGTTTCAGTTAAATGGCAGCCTGGCAACAAGGGCTCGTATGCATTTCGAAACATCGGATTGCCGTTGATCGAAGCGCCGCCAAAATGAACACCGTGATATCCCCACTTCAGTGAAATAAATTGGTGTCTGTTGGGTTGTCCCACCAACTTCCAATATTGCCGTGCTAATTTGAGTGCAGTTTCGATCGCATCTGATCCGCCCGATGAGAAAAATGCTTTGCTCATCTTTTCTGGCTTGAACATGTCCATCAATCTCATCGAGAGTTCGATGGCTGGCGGGTTGGATGTGTTCTGAAATGTGGAGTAGTAGGCCAGTTTGTCTAGTTGAGTTTTGATGGCATCAATGACTTCTCTGCGGTTATGTCCCACATTGACATTCCAGAGAGATGCGACAGTGTCCAAATAGCGCTTGCCATCAATGTCAAAGATGAACACTCCATCCGCTCGGTCCACAATCAAAGGAGGATAGGTCTGAACCACCTTGGGATCGATCATGGGGTGGTACATGTGGTGGGCATTGCCACCTCGGACGTCGTATGCATTGTTCATTCGCTACAGCATAGACATCTTGATGTAATGGATAAAATCAATTATCCTCAGGATTTTCCCGATTTTCAAGCTTTAGAAATTACAAAAAATTTGTGATGCGCGTAACGCTTGAACGGCTTTGGAAATTCAAATATAAATGGCGGCCAAGAGGATTTGAATCCGCTTGGCCGTTAAAGTTAATTGACTTGATCTTAGTCGGATTTTTTAGATAGCGGGCGCCTTAACTGAGCCCCACACTTCTTCGATACCCATACCGATAGATAGCAAATTAGCGTCTGAGCCTAATGGGCCATCGATCTGCATGCCAACTGGCATTCCCGCAGCGGTCAGGCCGGCTGGAATTGATAAGCTAGGTAAGCCAGCGTTGGTGCAAGGGTCAGTGTTTCTGATGCAGGTGCCAAAAGTATCTTTGCCTGTTTGCTCTACACCACCAACGGTATAGTTGACTGTGCCAGATCCCTTGACTGTGTCGATTTTTGGTGCAACCAAAATAGTCGTTGGAAACATGACGGCTTCTACACCTATGGAAGCAAAATAGTCTTTGTAGAGCTTTTGCAGGGCAGGTCGTTTTGTGGCCATCACATCAGGATACGCATCGCCGAATACATCGCCTAGGATGGCGCCAAATGCGCCTCGCACATCAGGACTGGCTAATTGATCACTAACCTCCTTGACTGTGCGAACGGGTGCCTTGTTATTCGCAAGGTACGCTGGAATAGCGGACACAGGTTCGTGCAATGCAATTGGGAATGAAATTGAATCGTTCAGCGCCATGATGCCCGTCAGGTCGGCATCGATAAAAACAACCCCTGCATCTGATAATTTTTGTTTGGCTGCCATTGCCACGGTTTTGACATTGTCTTCCAACCCCGTCCAAAAACTGGCAGGAATACCTATCTTCAATCCCTTGAGTGCTTTTGCACGGGGTACTGGTGTACCAGTGATCACGGCATCAAGTAGCGCCACATCGGCTACTGTGCGGGCCATGGGGCCAAGCGTGTCTCGTGTTGTGCTGATTGGCAGCGCATCATTTACGGTGTCGGCATAACGGCGACCTTTTCCTGCTCCATCGCCTACCGAAGGGCGAAAGCCCGCTATACCACAAAAAGATGCGGGCTCTCTGGTTGAGCCACCAGTATCAGTACCGAGGCCTGCGGGCACAAATCGAGAGGCCACCGCTACCGCTGTTCCGCCTGATGACCCGCCCGATACTCGCGTTGTGTCATAGGGGTTTTTACAGGGCCTGGTGGCGGCCTTTGTTACAGGGTCAATTCCAAGCGTGAAGTTAGTGCTTGTGATACCAAAGGCCCATTCATGCAAATTCGATTTGCCCAAAACAATAGCGCCTGCATCGATTAACTTTTGCAGGGATGGCGCATTGGTCGTCGGCTGAAAATTACGAAGCGAATAGGTGCCTCCTGTCGTCTTAAGACCTTTGGTGTTGATATTGTCTTTGACGACGATAGGCAATCCGGCCAAGACTCCCAATGTTTTACCGGCAGTGCGATCGGCATCTATTTTTTTTGCTGTAGCCATTGCACCTGCTTCGTCAAGTGTGATCATGGCGTTCAGATCAGACACCGCTTTTGCGCGTGCTATCAAGGTGCTCACATAGGTTGTTGCGCTTAGCCTGCCAGACATAAGAGCCGCCAAGGCTTGTGTAGCGGTCAACGCCATTTGCTCGTCTGAGGTAAGACCAGGGCTTGAGTTGTTACCGTATGCAACCAATGCAGTGCTTCCAAGTAAAGTTGAGGCCGAAATTGCGCCAGATGTTTTGAAAAAGGTACGTCGTGAGGATGAATGTTTCATATAACGCCTTATGAATGAAATAATACAAAAGTGTTTGTACCAGTTCATCCTAAGTGGATGTGAAGAACGACAATATCCTTAAAATTGAGGAAGCAGCCAGCAACTCAATTCAGTATTTTGTGAGCCAGACCTGCTCTGTTGCTTGCGCCTGTTTTTCTGAAGGCGTGCTCTAAATGTGTACGAACAGTGGTGGTCGAAATATTCAGTCGACGAGCGATCTCTTTGTCTGACAGACCTTGGGCCACTAACAATGCCGCTTCTTGTTCCCTAGGGCTGAGTTTGATGATAAGCGCAGGAGTAGGTTTGGCATTGCTGCTGTAAGTGCGTGCTCTGGCCAAAGCGCTGATAAAGGCTGGCTGGATCATATCGAGCATGCGTAAATCATCTTCCGAGAAATTTTCGCGACGACGGTCACGCCAAATTCGCATGTCGCCCAAATTGTTTCCTTGGTGCCATGCGTATAAGTTGACACCCCAGTACAGACCATCTTTGTATAAGAAATCGTTAAAGAACTCGGTTTTACGCAGATCTTCATGCTTGAGAACATCCGTAGCCCTAACGGCCACTTCATATCTTTTCATCAAAGGGGTGATGGGGTCATTGAATTGAAAGTAAGTTTCATATTGCTTGATATTGGCTGGGTCCATATTGATTTGGACAGGGCGACCGAATGAGGCGCATTCTGGCTGCCAGACAAAACTCGCATAAAATTGCGCCTGTAGTAATTGCATAACCAGATCGCCCACGATCTCGCGAATTTCATGCTCATGGTGTGACTCAGCAAATGCCTGCATGATTTTGGCCATAAGGCTCATTTGTTTGCCGGTCAAGTACACAAGGTGACTCCAACGATGCTGCGTATAAAAATCAAACGTATCGTGAGATTAAATACTTTCAAAATATTCGTACCATCGGGTTTACCCCTCCTTGAATTAGAGGATGGCGCAATTTTGCTCGGCCTTGAACTTACAAGTTAAATTACTTTTGCAATAAAGTCAGAAGGCGGTGGCCCATTAGAGCCTTGATTTCTAGTGAGTAAAAGTAGCTTCTCTCTGCGAGTGGTTCCAGGCTTTCTAACTCATTGACATGATGAGCGCTCAGATTAGCCATCCTTGCCACTTGAAATGCATCAAGCCCCTTTTCTGTGCGCAAGAGTCTGAGCGTTGCGGCATTTTCAGATGTCCAAAATAAGTCCATGGTCATTTCCACATACTCATTGGGAGTTCACTGGGTGGAGGTTACAGTGTTCATGCGTTAAAGCATAGACAACTTGGTTTAATAGATAAAATCAACTATCCCTAGGTTTTCCCCTAGTGCACATGGTGATTTATGGGATTTACGGAAGTTATGCAAGTATTTCAAAGACCTCATCCGAATTTCAAAGATCCTCAATCGATCTTTGATCTCTTCAATTTTGTGGTGTTTGAATTCATGAGCCTAAGCGGCTCAGTAGTAACTCGCATCTGTGAAGGTGATATTGGTATTACCCGTGAAGAATGGCAATTTGTGGCCATGCTGGCTAAATTGGGAGAAATGTCGCCATCCGACTTGGCAAGTAGAACCACAATTGACCGTTCTCAGGTTTCCAAAACGCTGAGAACATTGATTGCTAAAGGCTTGGTGGTTCGCCATAAAGTCAAAGGCGATGGAAGACGGGCCGTCATTGGAATTACTCAGCAGGGTAGATCGCTTTATGAAAAGTTTTTTCCAAAGGTTGTGCAACTTCACAATGAAATTCTTCAAGATCTCAGTGATGACCAGCGCGATGAATTGGCCAAATTAATGAGCGCTCTACATATAAGAGCAAAAGCGGCTACTGAATCTTTCAAGCCCGAGCATTCTTCAGCACGAAGAAGGGGCGGAAGTAAAACTCAATGGC
>RFVJ01000473.1 GCA_009928125.1 Betaproteobacteria bacterium | reverse complement strand
TTCATCCACTTCTTTTTGCAAATAGGTGGCAAACAAGCCCATCAATACTGAAATTTCATCTTGCGGGCGACGCCAATTTTCGGTACTGAATGCAAAAAGACTGAGATGCGAAATTTGCGCTCGGATGCATGACTCCACAACTGCTCGAACCCGTTTTGCACCTGAAGCATGCCCTAGCGCAGCTGGCAATAAACGTTTTTTAGCCCATCGACGATTTCCGTCCATGATGATGCCTACGTGCTTGGGGAGGGTTTGGGAAGACAATCGAAAAACTTCAAATAATTAACAGCATATTCTACAACCTCGAAATCCATGAAAAAAGACCGCTGAAAGCGGTCTTTAGTGGATTAACTCTTTGAGATTAAGCAATTAAATACTTGGCTCGATCTTGACCATCGATCCATTTTGGGGCTTTACCTCGGCCGGTCCAAGTTTGACCCGTAGCTGGGTCACGGTATTTGGGGGCTACTTTGGCACCTGTCGTGGCTTTTCCACTTGGTTTGGAATTACCGCGTCCAGAGGGAAAAACATCTTGAACAGTCAGACCAAATTCTGCGACCAGTTCCCGAGTGCGACGAACAGCTTCAGAGAGCTCATGAGCACGGGCATTGGCGATGGCTTGTTCCAAGGCTTCACGTTGTTGCAATAATTCTTTGTAGGATGTCGTCATGGTATTTCTCTAAATGATAATAAGCTTGCATATATGGCAAGATTCCGAAGAATATATTCATTCTAATACTAAAAATTAATAAATCAATAATTATTTTTATAACAGATTGATTTTATTTAATGAATTTAGCAATTACTTTATTAATCCGCTTACCTTCCAATGAGATAACCTCAAAATGCCAGCCCTCACTGATGAGAATATCTCCTTTTTTGGGTAAATAACCCAACTGAGCGATGACAAACCCCCCCAAAGTATTGAAAAGTCCTCGCTCTTCACCTTGCAATTGTTTAATTTCCAATCTGGTCTTCAACTCATTGATGGGCATCAAGCCATCCA
>RFVJ01000472.1 GCA_009928125.1 Betaproteobacteria bacterium | reverse complement strand
TTCGACATGTTTGACGTGCTCTCCCTTCGTTAAGTCTGCCCATGAGCTTGCTTACCTTTTGGCTGCAAGGCGACTGGGTCATCCGTTTTGTGGCCTTGGCTTTGCTGGCCCTGTCGGTCAGCACCTGGGTCGTCATTGTTTGGAAGTGGGCAGTGCTGCAACGTGTGCAGCACGACGTGCCTCAAAGCATTGCGGCGTTTTGGCAAGCTGCGCAGTTCGATGACGCCTTGCAAAAAGTGGCGCAATTTGACCGCGACCAGTGCGTCAAGCCCATGTTGGATGCCACGGTCTTGCCTTTGGGTGGCACTTTGGCCGCTGCGGGCGAGCGCGAGCATCAACTCACCCGTGTGCTGCGCGACAGCATGCAAGCCACGGTTCGTCGACTGCAATGGGGTCAATTGATGCTCGTCGCCGGCCCTGTGGGTGAAGCACTGGTCATGACCGCTGCAGGTTTGGCGGTGGCCATTCCTGCCGTGCTGGCCTACAACGTGTTGGGCCGCAAAGTTGCCCACATTGAAATTGAGTTAGAAGGTTTTGCGCAAGACCTCTTGAACTTGCTCACAGGTCGTCAGCGCTAAAGCGGCGGCGCCATCTTCAAGACATCCCCACGCCATGGCCTTCGGTCGCTTTCCCCGCCCTACTCCCGCCAAACCCTTCAGTGACATCAATGTCACGCCTTTTGTGGATGTGATGCTGGTCTTGTTGGTCATCTTCATCCTCACGGCTCCCTTGCTGACCAGTGCCATTCGCTTGGATTTGCCTCAAGCCAAGGCGGCCCAAGCTGGTGAAGCGCCCGAATCGCTCACGCTCAGCCTGAATCAGGCGCAAGAACTGTTCTTGAACGACCAGCCCATAGCCCTGAATGCCTTGCCTGAAGCTTTGCAGCGCATGGCCATGCAAAAGCCGCAACTCGAGGTGCAACTTCGGGTGGACCAATCGGTGCCCTACGGTCAGGTTTTAGAACTGATGAGCCTGGCCCAGCAAGCTGGGTTGAGCCGCATTGGCTTCGTGGC
>RFVJ01000471.1 GCA_009928125.1 Betaproteobacteria bacterium | reverse complement strand
GCGTGCATGTCGCCAAACAAGCTGCGTTTCCAGCCGCCAAAACCGTGCCACGCCATGGGCACAGGAATGGGGACATTGATGCCCACCATGCCCACTTGAATGCGGCGTGAAAACTCACGCGCCACATTGCCATCGCGCGTGAAGCAACTCACACCATTGCCAAACTCATGGTCATTGATGATTTGCACGGCCTCAGCAAAATCTTTGACACGCACGCAAGACAACACAGGGCCAAAAATTTCTTCTTTGTAAATTTTCATGTCGGTGGTGACGTTGTCAAACAAGGTGCCACCCAACCAGAAGCCATGGTCGCAACCGGCGCCTGCTTTGGCGCCATCGAACTGACGGCCGTCGACCAACAGCGTGGCGCCTTCGGCCACACCGGCATCGATGTAGCCGGTGATGCGTTGCTTGGCTGCAGCAGTCACGATGGGGCCCATTTCGGCTGCCAAATTCGTGCCGTTCAAAACCTTGAGTGCGCGTGTTTTCTCGAGCAACAAGGGCATCAATTTTTCAGCCACATCGCCCACCAACACAGCCACGCTGATGGCCATGCATCGCTCGCCAGCAGAACCATAGGCCGCCCCAATCAATGCGTCGACCGCTTGCTCGATGTCGGCATCGGGCATCACCACCATGTGGTTTTTAGCGCCGCCCAAAGCCTGTACGCGTTTGCCGTGACGTGCGCCGTTTTCATACAAGCTGTTGGCGATGGGCGTAGAGCCCACAAAGCTCACAGCTTTGACATCAGGGTGTTCGACCAGTGCATCCACCGCCTCTTTGTCGCCTTGCACCACATTGAATACACCATCGGGCAAGCCCGCTTGTTTGAGCAAGTCGGCCATGAACAAACTGGGACTGGGATCGAGTGGGCTGGGCTTCAAAACGAAGGTGTTGCCGCAGGCGATGGCCACAGGGAACATCCACATGGGCACCATGACGGGAAAGTTAAAGGGCGTGACGCCTGCCACCACGCCCAAAGGCTGGCGCATCGTCCAGTTGTCGATGCCGGTTGAA
>RFVJ01000048.1 GCA_009928125.1 Betaproteobacteria bacterium | reverse complement strand
AGGCACCCGCGGGTGCCTTTTTATTTGCCGCGACGCACTCGCAGCAACTCGTCCAGTATCAGCAAACCAGCGCCAACCGTGATGGCGCTGTCGGCCACGTTAAAGGCTGGGAAGTGCCACGTGCCGTAATAGAAGTCCAAGAAGTCAATCACGTAACTGTAGAGCAAGCGATCGATCACGTTGCCAACGGCACCACCTAGCAACAAAGACAAGGCCAAGCAAAACAAAGTTTGGCCAGCGTGCATGCGAAGCAAGTAAACCATCACGCCTGCGGCAAGCACACCCAGTCCGGTAAAGAACCAGCGTTGCCAACCGCCCGCGTCGGCCAAGAAAGAAAACGCCGCGCCAGGGTTGTGAACCCGAACCAAATTGAAAAAAGAAGTGATGGGCATTGTCTCGCCCAATTGGAATGCGCCCACCACCGCAATCTTGGTCAGTTGGTCTAACATCAAAATGATCAGCGCAACGCCCAACCAGCGCCAGACCCCTGAGCCTGATGTGAAAGTACTTTTGTTTTTGGCCATTGCGCAGAATGCTTAAGCAAACAAACGCTTCTCACCCTCGCCATGCAGGTTGCTGTCGCAACGGCCGCACAGTGTGGGGTGCGCAGGGTTCACACCCACGTCTGGGGCGTAATGCCAACAGCGATCGCATTTGGTGTCTTCGCTCACGGCCACTTTGGCCATCAGGCTGTCGCCGGCTACCAAATTGAGTTGTGAGGTGATGAACACAAACTTCACGTCCTGACCCAAACTGGCCAACAAGGCATGGTCTTCGGGGCCGGCTTGCAATGTGACAGCGGCCTGCAAAGACGCGCCCACTTTGCCATCGGCACGCAAGGCTTCAATGTCCTTGTTCACCTGATCGCGAATTTCGCGAATGCGCGCCCACTTGGCCAGCAGCGCTTCGTTGGGCGAGCCCAAGTCGCTGAAGGTTTCCATGAAGATGGATTCTGAACTGCCAAAGGTTTGCCATGCTTCTTCAGCGGTGAAGCTCAAGAACGGTGCCATCCAGCGCAGCATGGCATGAGTGATGCGGTACAGCACGGTTTGGGCAGAACGGCGCGCCAATGATTTGGGCGCGCTGGTGTAGAGACGGTCTTTGAGCACGTCCAAATAGAAAGCGCCCAAATCTTCGGAGCAGTAAACCTGCAACTTGGACACCACAGGATGGAACTCATACACCTTGAAATGTTCCAAGATATCGGCTTGCAATTGCGCAGCGCGGCTGAGCGCAAAGCGATCGATTTCTAACAGGTCGGCGTCTGCCACGGCATCTTTGCGGGGGTCAAAGTCGCTGACGTTGGCCAACAAGAAACGCAAGGTGTTGCGAATGCGGCGATAGGCATCCACCACACGCGCCAAGATTTTGTCATCAATGTTGAGGTCGCCAGAGTAATCGGTTGAAGCCACCCACAAACGCACAATCTCAGCACCCATCTTGTCGCTGATTTCTTGTGGGATCACCACATTGCCCAAGCTCTTGCTCATCTTGCGGCCTTGGCCGTCGGTGGCAAAGCCATGGGTCAGCAAACCTCTGTAGGGTGCACGATCGTACAGCGCGCAACCGAGCAACAAAGAACTGTGGAACCAACCGCGGTGTTGGTCATGGCCTAGCACGTGTTGGAAGGTTGAGCCAGAGTCAAACCACACTTCCAAAATGTCGGTGCTCTTGGTGTAGTAGGGGGCATCGGCGGCGCCCAAAATTTCTTCCACAGTGACTCGGCTCCATGCTTCGATACCGCCTTTCTCAACGATGTCGGCGGCTTGGTCCAAGATCGCCATGGTGCGCGGGTGCAACTCACCCGAGTCTTTGTGCAAGAAGAAAGGCACAGGCACGCCCCAGCTGCGCTGACGAGAGATGCACCAGTCGGGTCGGTTGGCAATCATGTCGCGCAAACGCGTCTTGCCGTTTTCAGGGTAAAAATTGGTTTGGTCGATGGCATCGAGGGCCAATTGACGCAAAGTTTTGGGCGCCTTGTCTTTGGTGAAGACGCCAGGTCCTTCGTCCATGCGCACAAACCACTGCGCCGCTGCGCGGTAGATCACGGGTGTTTTGTGTCGCCAGCAATGCGGGTAGCTGTGGGTGATGCCATAGGTGGCCATGAGACGATTGCTTTCGCCCAACACTTCGATGATGCGAGGGCAAGCCTTCCAGATGTTCATGCCGCCAAACAAGGGCAGATCTTCTGCGTAACTGCCGTTGCCTTGAACCGGGTTCAAGATGTCGTCATAAGCCAAACCATTGGCGACGCAAGAGTTGAAGTCATCCACACCATAAGCGGGTGAGGAGTGAACGATGCCGGTGCCATCTTGCGCACTCACATATTCGGCCACATACACAGGCGAGAATCGTTTGTAGCCTGCGTGCACGTCATACAAGGGGTGTTTGAAATTCAAGCCACCCAGTTTGTCGCCGGTGGTGGTGGCCACCACTTGGCCTTCAAGCTTGTAGCGCTCTAGACATTTTTCAACCAAAGTTTCAGCCAAAACCAAAGCGCCTTTTTCGGTGTTCACCAAGGCGTAAACCAACTCGGGGTTCACATTCAAGGCTTGGTTGGCAGGCAAGGTCCATGCGGTGGTGGTCCAGATCACCGCAAAGGCAGATCTGGGTTGACCTGGCAGTTCTTGTAAGCCAAAGGCTTTGGCCAATGCAGCGTTGTCGGCCGCTTCAAAGGCCACGTCCAAGGTGTCACTCTTTTTGTCGGCGTATTCAATTTCAAACTCAGCCAAAGAAGAGCCACAATCGAAGCACCAGTAAACGGGCTTCAAACCGCGGTACACAAAGCCACGTTCAATGACGCGTTTGAAGGCGCGAATTTCGCCAGCCTCATTGGCGAAGTCCATGGTGCGATAGGGACGCTCCCAATCGCCCAACACGCCCAAGCGTTTGAAGTCGTCGCGCTGTTGGTCAATTTGCTCGGTGGCAAAGGCGCGGCTTTTGGCTTGCATGTCGTCACGGCTGAGCTTGCGGCCATGCAATTTTTCAATCGCGTTTTCAATCGGCAAACCGTGGCAGTCCCAACCCGGAATGTATTGCGCATCAAAACCGGCCAATTGCTTGGACTTGACGATCATGTCTTTGAGCACTTTGTTGAGGGCATGGCCAATGTGCAATTTGCCATTGGCGTAAGGCGGTCCGTCGTGCAACACAAACAGGGGCGCACCTTGACGTGCAAGGCGCAGTTTTTTGTAGAGGCCTTGATCGCTCCAAGCCTTGGCCCAGGCGGGCTCACGCTTGGGCAGGTCGCCGCGCATCGCAAAGGCGGTGTCGGGCATGTTCAAGGTGGCGCGGTAATTTGTTTTTGGTTCAGACATGGTCTAACGATTCAATCTTCAAAAGAGGTTTGCAATGAAAACCTGCTGCGTGTGGCGGCCACAAAATGCAGGTTTGGATCACAAAGAAAGTGCAGGCATTGGCAAAGCCGCACAACAGGTGAGGGGCTTGGCGAGCGTCAAATTCGATCGCGCGATGTTTGGCGATGGGTTTGACCATGACGGGATGCAAAAAAAGCACGCGCGTCATCACAGTCCTTGGCAATGCCCACCGTCAGGGCTTCCAGACTGTCGTATTTGAGTTCGTCGTGTAATTTGTGCAAGAGGTCCACGCGGATGATTTTACCGTAGCCACCCTCGGGTCCGAGGCTGTCGTGCCAATCGAGGCAATGGGTTTCTAACAAAACGCGGCCCCCATTGACATCGTGGGGGTCCAAAGAGGGGCGAATGCCCAAATTGGCGACGCCGATCAAGGGCTGTGGCGTTAAGCCATGCACTTCCACGTTGAAAATGCCGCTGGCCGCAGGTTTCCAGTGGCTGAAGCGCAAATTGAGGGTTCTAAAGCCGTCTTCAGCGCCTTCTTTGGACGCGCCAAGACCACGCCCCAGCTTGCGACCGTGCACCACGTGACCGCTCACGCTGTAGGGTCGACCCAAGAGCCGCGCCACAGCTGCCATATCGCCACGCCCCAGGGCATCTCGCACAGCCGAGCTTGAAACGCGCAGGCCATGCACTTCGTAGCTGTTCATGCGGGCCACATCAAAGCCCAGTTGCTGGCCTGCTTCATCTAGCATGGCGTAATCGCCTGCGCGTTTGGCGCCAAAACGGAAATCGTCACCGACCAACAGGTATTTGACCCCTAATCCCTTGACCAAAACCGACTGAATGAAGTCTTCTGGACTTTGGCGGGCCAGGCGTTCGTCAAAGGGCAGAACCACCACTTGGTCGATGCCGCAACGGTCAAGCTCCAACAATTTGTCACGCAGCGTGGCAATTCGGGCTGGCGCCAATTCGGGCTTGTTGTGCAATTTTGCAAAAAAATCGCGGGGATGGGGCTCGAAGGTCATCACACAGCTGGGCACACCTCGATGCGCGGCTTCATTTTTCAAAAGCGCAAGCATGGCTTGGTGGCCGCGGTGGACACCGTCAAAATTACCTATCGTCAAGGCACATTGGTGTGCCCTGTCTGGGTGGTTAAAGCCGCGAAATACCTTCATCCTAGGCAAAAACGCCCGCGGTGTCCTGCATGCTGTTGGACACTTGACCCAAGTGGTGCAGGGTGTCGCCAAAAGTCATTTCCAGCTGCGTCAATTTCTTGAAGTAGTGGCTGACGATGTACTCGTCCGTCACGCCAATGCCGCCGTGCAATTGAACCGATTGCTGGCCCACAAAGCGCATGGAATTGCCCAGTTGGTACTTGGCGCGGGCCATGGCTTGATGACGCTCAGCCGCAGGCGTGTTCAGTTTGAGGCTGGCGTAGTAACTCATGGAACGGCCCAGTTCCAATTGCATCTTCATGTCGGCCACGCGGTGACGCAGGGCTTGGAAAGTGGCGATGGTGGTGTTGAACTGCTTGCGGGTGTTCATGTAGTCCACGGTGATGGCCATCGTTTTGTCCATCACGCCCACAGCTTCCGCGCACACACTGGCAATGCCAATGTCGAAGGCATGGCTCAGGGCGGTCTGACCATCCAAGGTCACCAAGCTGGCAGGCGTTTGGTTGAGTGTCAATTCAGCAGCACGTGCACCGTCTTGCGTGACATAACCCGAAGTGGCAGAACCCTTGGCGCCTTGGGCCACCAAGAACAATGCCAATTTGCCGGCCGCCATGGCAGGCACTAAAAAAGCGTCGGCATGGTCACCCACCGCCACCACACTTTTGGTGCCTGTGATGTTCCAATGGCCGTCTTGCTGCTGCGCTTGCGCATCGCACTTGCTGATGTTGTAGCGAGACTTGCGCTCTTGATGTGCCAAGACCACGATGGCTTCGCCGCCCGCAATTTGGGGCAGCCATTCGGCTTTGAGGGCATCGGGTGCGTAGCCTTCTAAAACGGCACCCGAAATCAGCGCTTGCTGAATGGGTTCCATCACAATGCCGCGGCCCAGCTCTTCCATCACCACCATGCCTTCCACCGGGCCCATGCCCATGCCGCCATGGTCTTCGCTGATGTACAGGCCGCACAGGCCCAACTCGGCCAGTTCGGTGTAAGCCGCACGGTCAAAGCCGCCGGCGTTTGTAATGTCGCGGCGGCGGTCAAAGGTGTAGCCCTTGTCCACCCATTTGCGCACCGCGTCACGCAGTTGTTCTTGCTCGTCTGAAAAATCGAAATCCATGATCGGTCCTTGTACGGTTAACTGAATTAACCCAAAACGGTTTGAGCCACGATGTTGCGCTGCACTTCATTGCTGCCGCCATAAATCGTGGTTTTGCGCATGTTGAAATAGTTGGCAGCCAAAGGTGCGTTTGACACCTCGTGACCTGGGAAGTCGCCTTGCCAACCTGCATCCATGGCTTCGTGGATAAAGGGCAGGCTGTAGGGGCCAGCAGCCAACATCATGAGTTCGCTGTAGCGTTGCTGAATTTCGCTGCCTCTGATTTTCAAGAGGCCAGCGATGTCGAGGGAGTTCTTGCCAGATTTTTCGGCAGACAAGACACGCAATACCAACATTTCCAAGGCCACGATGTCTACTTCCAATTTGGAAATTTCATCGCGGAAACGCATGTCGTCGTAAACGCCTTCAGCTTTGGCGATGCGCTTGAGGCGCTCGAGTTCACGCTTGGCGCGGTTCACGTCGGCAATGTTGGTGCGCTCGTGGGCCAACAAATGCTTGGCGTAGTTCCAGCCTTTGTTTTCCTCGCCGATCAAGTTCTCGGCAGGCACTTCCACGTTGTCAAACCAAACTTCATTGACTTCGCATTCGCCATCGAGCAATTTGATGGGGCGCACGGTGATGCCTGGCGATTTCATGTCGATCAACAAGAAGGAGATGCCGGTTTGCGGTTTGCCTTCGTTGCTGGTGCGGACCAAGCAGAAAATCCACTCGCCGTATTGACCCAAGGTGGTCCACGTTTTTTGGCCGTTGACGATGTACTTGTCGCCCACACGTTCGGCACGTGTTTTGAGGGACGCCAAGTCCGAGCCCGAACCTGGCTCGGAGTAGCCTTGGCTCCACCACACCTCGCCGCTGGCGATGCCTGGCAAGAAGCGTTTTTGTTGCTCGGCATTGCCAAAGGCCATGATGACGGGGGCCACCATCACAGGGCCGAAAGGCACCACGCGTGGTGCACCGGCCAAGGCGCATTCTTCTTCGAACAAGTGCTTTTGCACCGCGGTCCAGCCGGGTCCGCCAAATTGCTCAGGCCAACCCCAACCGAGCCAGCCTTTTTTGCCCAAAATTTTGGCCCAGCGTTGCATGTCATCGCGGGTCAGGCGCATGGCGCTGTGGACTTTTTGTGAAATGTCGGCGGGTAAATTTGCCTTAACCCATGCGCGAATTTCGCTGTCTTGGCTGCGACAAAACCTTTTTGGGGCTGTGCGTGCAGGGATAATCATAGGGTGAAAAAGATTGTCATTTTGATTTCAGGTGCCGGCTCCAACATGGCCGCCATTGTTCAAGCAGCGCATCAGCAACGTTGGGATCAGCGTCTAGGGGTGCAGGTTGCGGCTGTCATCAGCAACAAGCCCGGCGCTGCTGGCCTCGATTGGCTTCGCAGCCAATCAGCCTATTCGGCCATTCAAACCGATGTGCTGGAACATGCCCAATTTGAATCTCGCGAAGCCTTTGATCAGGCACTGATGAAACGAATTGACGTGCATGCGCCAGATCTGGTGGTGTTGGCAGGCTTCATGAGGATTTTGACCCCAGGCTTTGTGGCGCACTACGCGGGGCGCTTGATCAACATCCATCCGTCATTGCTGCCTGCTTTCACGGGGCTGAACACCCATCAACGTGCCATTGACGCGGGCTGCCAATTCGCTGGGGCCACCGTGCACCAGGTCACGGCTGAGTTAGACCATGGACAGATCTTGGCGCAAGCGGTGGTGCCGGTTCTACCCGGCGACACCGCTGACAAGTTGGCGGCACGCGTTTTGACGCAAGAACACCTGATCTATCCCGCCGCCGTGGCAGCCTTCTTCAAGCCTTAGGCCGCTCTTCACCCACCCACGCAAAGCGGGGTTGCAGCACGCCATTGACCTCCACTGTTTCGTTGAACATGGCGGCTGGGCGGACCCACATGCCTTGCTCACCGTAAAGCGCCTTGTACAAAGTCATTGGTTCAAGAGATTCACTGTGCCGCACAGTACCCAGCACTTGGTAAAGCAAATTTTTGTAATGACGGTAGTAGCCGGGGCGGGTGACGATGAGGGGGGGTAAAGTTTCTTCTTGCATCAAGTTTCTCGAAGGTGGGCAGCAGTGGGACAATAGAGCCTATGCATCCTAAAGCCCTGTTAGACGCCTGCGCCGAATTGGTCAGGCTGACCCTCCAATTTAACCATCCCGCCGACGCGGTGGTCTCCAGGTTTTTTCGCGACAACCGCAATTTGGGTCCGCGTGAACGTGCCACTTTGTCGGAGACGGTGTTCAAAGTTTTGCGACAAAAGTTGTTGTTTGAGCACATGGCCCGCTCAGGCAGTGGTGCCAAAGAAAGACGTTTGGCCATCTTGGGTTTTGCGGGCCCACGCGACTTTGTCAAAAGTGCCTTGAACGACACCGAAAAAAAATGGCTCGACATGTGTGACAGCATTCAGCCTTCCGACTTGATGTCGCAGCACATTCACAATTTGCCCGATTGGTTGGCGCGCACGCTCAAGGAACAAGTGGGCGATGAATTTGATGCGTTGGCCACGAGTTTTTTAGAGTCTGGCACTTTGGATTTGCGTGTCAACGACCTGAACGAAAAGCGCACGGAGGTGCAAAAAGAATTGACAGCGGCGGGCATCGCCTGCGAGCCCACACCTTTTTCGCCTTGGGGCTTGCGTTTGCAAGGCAAACCTTCTTTGGCCAAAGTCAAAGTTTTTGAACGCGGTGCTGTTGAAGTTCAAGACGAAGGCTCTCAACTGTTGGCGCTGCTCTTGGATGCTCACCGCGGTGAAATGGTGGTGGATTTTTGTGCTGGTGCAGGCGGTAAAACGCTGGCCATCGGTGCGGCCATGCGCAACACGGGACGCCTCTATGCCATGGACACTTCTGCGCACCGTTTGGATGCGCTGAAACCGCGTTTGGCCCGCAGTCAATTGTCCAACGTGCATCCAGCTGCCATTGCACATGAACGCGACGATCGTGTGAAGCGTTTGGCTGGCAAGATTGACCGTGTGTTGGTGGACGCACCTTGCTCGGGCTTGGGTACCTTGCGTCGCAATCCCGATCTCAAGTGGCGTCAAAAGCCAGAAGGCATTGCTGGTGTGGCCGCCACGCAAAAAGCGATTTTGGACAGTGCCGCGCGCTTGCTCAAATCCGGGGGGCGCTTGGTGTACGCCACTTGCAGTGTGTTGCCTCAGGAAAATGAAGACATCGCCAATGCCTTTTCTGCGGCGCACCCAGATTTTGTGCAATTGCCAGTATTGGACGAACTCACGCGATTGAAAGTGCGCCATCCAGAAAACTTGTGCAACGGCCCCTTTATGCGCTTGTGGCCCCACCGTCATGGCACCGATGGTTTTTTTGCAGCCATTTGGGTGCGAAAGTGAATTCCAAAGAATTCATTTTCGATGTGATTTTGTGAATTAACTTTCAAATTGAATTCGAAAATCTTAAAATAGCAGGATTGCCTGTCATGGCATCCTTACATAGAAAGCGACTGCATGTTGTTCATCGACTCTGCTGCATTTGACGCCACCCTCAACTGGTTGGCCAATGGACTCTTGGATTTTTCAGGCTGGCAAATATTTTTTGTCATTTTGGGCCTGACCCACATCACCATTGCCAGTGTCACCATCTTCTTGCACCGCCACCAAGCGCACAGGGCTTTGGACTTGCACCCTGTTGTGTCGCACTTTTTCCGTTTTTGGCTGTGGATGACCACCGGTCAAGTGACCAAGGAATGGGCAGCCATCCACCGCAAACACCACGCCAAATGCGAGCAAGCAGAAGACCCTCACAGCCCTCATGTTCATGGCATCAAAACGGTGTTGTTCAAGGGTGCTGAGTTGTATCGCAAAGAATCTAAAAACAAAGAAACGCTGAGCCGTTATGGCCACGGTACCCCCGACGACTGGATCGAGCGCAATCTTTACTCGCGTTTCTCTTGGCAAGGCGTTGCCCTGATGTTGATCATCGATGTCGCTCTGTTTGGCGTGATTGGCTTGACGGTGTGGGCTGTGCAAATGGCCTGGATTCCCATCACCGCTGCTGGCATCATCAACGGTGCGGCCCACTACTGGGGTTATCGCAATTTTGAAGCGCATGACGCCAGCGCCAACATCTCGCCTTGGGGCATCCTGATTGGCGGCGAAGAGTTGCACAACAACCATCACACTTACCCAACGTCTGCCAAGTTGTCGGTCAAGCCCTATGAATTTGATTTGGGCTGGACTTACATCTGCATCTTGCAGTTCTTTGGTTTGGCACACGTGAAAAAGACACCACCCGTCTTGGCTTACGGCGAAGTTCGCCCCGTGGCGGATGAAAAAACCTTGGAAGCCCTCATTGCCAATCGCTACGAAGTGATGGCTGGTTACGCACGCCAGATGCGCAATGTTTTCACGGAAGAAGTTGCCAATGCCAAATTGGATGCCAGCATTTTGAAAATAGCCAAACGCTGGATACATCGCGATGGCGACAAGGTGCCCGCCGAAGCGCAAGCGTCTTTGAAGGCAACCCTGGCGGCCTACCCCGTGTTGGAGAAAATGCTGGCCATGCGTGAAGAGCTGCGTCAAATCTGGCTCAACACCTCACACAACCGTGAACAGTTGGCCCTCGACCTGCAAGCTTGGTGCAAACGCGCAGAAGAGAGTGGCATTGCTGCCTTGCGCGATTTCTCCACGCAACTGCGCGCTGCTAGAGCGTAAGAATTTAATTGGGGTCAGATCCACATTAATTTCCAATCAGCGAGGGCAGAGCCCAAGGGCGGGCTTCCTCATACTGGGGTACCAGAAATCGTCAGCCCGCCCTTGGGCTCTGCCCTCACTGATTGACAAAATTAATGTGGATCTGACCCCAATTAAATTAACCCCAGACGAAAAAAAGCCCGCTGATGCGGGCTTTTTGTTGGGTCAAGCTGAATTACTTCAGTTTGATTTCCTTGTACTCAACGTGCTTGCGAGCTTTGGGGTCGAACTTCATGATCGACATCTTCTCGGGCATTGTTTTCTTGTTCTTGCTGGTCGTGTAAAAGTGACCAGTACCAGCTGTAGATTCCAGCTTGATTTTTTCGCGTCCGCCTTTGCTTGCCATGATGGTGCTCCTGTGAGGGTTTAGGCTTGACCGCGTTCACGCAGGTCTGCGAGAACGGCATCAATGCCATTTTTGTCGATCAGGCGCAAAGCAGCGCTGGAAACGCGCAGGCGCACCCAACGGTTTTCGCTTTCTACCCAGAAACGGCGATATTGCAGGTTCGGCAGGAACCGGCGCTTGGTTTTGTTGTTGGCGTGGGAAACATTGTTTCCGACCATTGGGCCTTTGCCCGTAGGCGCTCCAGCCTCACCTCGCCAGAAGGGTGGCGGTAACCCATATGACTGCCTTGATGACAGCCTATTTTGAAGTGCCTCCCAGAGGGAGTGCTCAGCAAAGCCTTGGATTATAGCCAGCTTTTTAGGGCCTGGCCAAGCAAAAAAGGCTAAAAAACGGCCTCAAGCGCCTTCTTGCTCCAAAAAGCGTTGGGCATCCAAGGCTGCCATGCAACCGGTGCCGGCACTGGTAATGGCTTGGCGGTAGACGTGATCTTGCACATCGCCGGCCGCAAACACCCCAGGCACGCTGGTCATGGTGGCAAAGCCTTTCAGGCCGCTTTGGGTCACGATGTAGCCGTTTTCCAGGGTGAGATGGCCTTGAAAAATCTCCGTGTTGGGGGCGTGGCCAATGGCAATGAAGCAACCTTTGAGTTCCAAATCTTGCAAAGAGCCGTCTTTGGTGGACTTCAAACGAACGCCGGTCACGCCGGTGTCGTCGCCCAAAACCTCTTCCAAGGTTTGGAAAGTTTGCAACACAATTTTGCCGGCGGCAACTTTGTCCATCAACTTGTCGACCAAGATGGGCTCGGCCTTGAACTTGTCGCGGCGGTGAATGAGGTAGACCTTGCTGGCAATGTTGGA
>RFVJ01000470.1 GCA_009928125.1 Betaproteobacteria bacterium | reverse complement strand
ACCACGCCGCAAGAGGCTGCCACCCTTGCCAACAAAGCCAATGTGAGCTTCTTGTTGCTGAACCATGTGGCGCCCCCACTGCCTTTGCCTGGCTTGGTGGACGTTTTCTTGAAGGGCACGTCCGAGATCTTCAAAGGCAAAATCCAAGTGGCCAAAGATGGCGACATGCTCAGCCTGCCTGCAGGTCAAAAAGTGATTCAAACCAGCAACCGGTTTTAAAGGTCTTCATGCGTCAACTTCCCGTCATCCAAGACTTTCTTCGCACGAATTTCCCTATCAACCTCACTACACGCTGATCGGCGGTCTTCGCATTGCGCACATCGATGAAGGCCCACGCGATGGCCCCGTGGTTTTGTTGATGCACGGCGAACCCGCTTGGTCGTTTTTGTATCGCAAGATGATTCCCGTTTTGGTCAGTGCGGGCTTTCGTGTGGTGGTCCCTGACCAGGTGGGGTTTGGTCGCACCGACAAACCAGTTCAGCGAAGTGACTACACCTATCACAATCACGTGCAGTGGATGAGTGCTTGGCTTGAAGCGCAAAACCTCAGCGGTATCACCCTCTTCTGCCAAGATTGGGGTCCCTGATTGGCTTGCGCATGGTGGCTGAAATGCCCGAGCGATTTGATCGCATTGCCCTCAGCAATGGTGGCTTGCCCACAGGCAAGGAAAAAATCCCGACAGCCTTTCACATTTGGCGAGCTTTCGCCATGTACAGCCCTTGGTTTCCGATTGGCAAAATTGTTCGCGCGGGTTGCGCACAGGGGCTCAGCGATGATGCAGTGGCAGCCTACGATGCACCCTACCCCAGCAGCCGCTACAAAGTAGGCGCCAGGGTGTTTCCCACTTTGGTCCCCATTGACCCCAGCAATCCAGCCAGAGAGGCCAACGAGCGCGCATGGGACTTGTTCAAGGCTTGGACTCAACCTTTCATCACCTTGTTCAGCACACGTGACCCCGTCACCAAAGGC
Organism: Betaproteobacteria bacterium; assembly: GCA_009928125.1. Lineage (GTDB taxonomy): Bacteria > Pseudomonadota > Gammaproteobacteria > Burkholderiales > Burkholderiaceae_C > Limnohabitans_A. Next base: position 51 of record RFVJ01000470.1, on the reverse strand, counting down.
GGTGAAAAGATGTGGCAACACAATGTGCCCGGTGCCGCCGGACAAAACCAC
>RFVJ01000469.1 GCA_009928125.1 Betaproteobacteria bacterium | reverse complement strand
AGTAATGGCGGTCACATTGAGGGCAACTTCAATGCACAGAATCCGGCTTATCGGCAGGCTTCACACTTTTTTCTGGGGCTGTTCACCCTAGAGCGCGTTTTTTGTTACCTTACGAAACGATTATCGCGTGGGCACCAAGCTGGCAGCCAATGCAAACACCGAGTTGGGTACGTTCATTTTGACGGGTTGGCTCTTGGGCTTTGCAAACACACCGCGCTTGACCACGGAAGGTGCAGGCTCTACCGTCACGCCTTTAGCGCGCTGCTCAGAGACCAATTGGCGCAAGCTGATGGACTGCAAATGTGCCAACATTTTCTCGTTCAGGCTGGCCCACAATTCGCTGCTCATCCAAGTGCTGCCCTCAGAGTTGCTGGCATCTTCGGATTCAACAGAGAAGTCGACCGCGCTGACGATGTCGGCCATGGTGATTTTGTCGGCACTGCGTGCCAATGAATAACCGCCACCAGGACCGCGTGTGCTTTCAACCAATTGATGCTGGCGCAATTTGCTGAACAACTGCTCCAAATAGGAGAGTGAAATTTGGTGACGCTCGCTGATGGCCGAAAGCGAGACGGGACCGCGATCTTCGCGCAAGGCGACATCGATCATGGCCGTGACGGCAAAACGACTTTTGGTGCTCAAACGCATATAGTTTTTCCTTTCAGCTCAAGCTACGAAGATTCATGTGAATATTCTCTCAAACTTACAAGACAAATGAGGATGCCCTGATGAATTTCAAGGGTTTGCAAGGCCCTGATGTGGCAAATATGCGCAAAAACAGGGTTTTTCCTCAAAATCTTTCGTAGGGCATCAAGGCCCGCCACTCACCGGGTGCAAGTGGGGCCATCAAAACACGGCCCATTCGGACGCGTTTGAGCCCTGTTAGCCGAAGCCCGGCATTCTCAATGACGCCGGCCGCATACCCCGGTTGGTACCCTTTAAAAGCCATGCGCAAACCCGTTTTTTCGGGGGTGGCACTGCTGATGCTGGTTTTGAGCCCTGTGGGGCACATGTCGTGCA
>RFVJ01000468.1 GCA_009928125.1 Betaproteobacteria bacterium | reverse complement strand
GGCCGAAGACTATCACCAAGATTTCTTTGAGCGCAATCCAACCCAGGGCTATTGCATGGCTGTCGCGGCACCCAAGGTTTGGAAGTTCAAAAAGACTTTTTCTGAATGGGCCCGAACGCCGTGAAATTTCAGGCCTCTCTTCGCGCAGGCTTGCAAGCACTGTTGATCAGTGCGCTCTTGCTTGCGCCTGTATGGGGGCAAATTCACAAAACTGTCCACGGCATCAAATCCAACCCTGTTTCCGAGCAAAGCCTGTTCAGTGATCACCCTGAAGGCTCTTTGGTGTGCTTTGCCTTAGACCACTTGGCCTCCGATGATGGGCTTCAGGCAACCGTCATCTCACTCGATTTTGTGCCGCCTTTTGTCTCGGTTCTGACCCGTCAGTCTGAACACCGCGATGACGACTTGGCGCTGGCTTTCTCAGCACGCGCGCCACCTCCATTCCTTTGAATCTGGTTTGCATCGCGCCATGCTGATGGGCGCGCCTGTTCATTTTCAAAGGTGAGTATGTTTTTTATTTTCTATCGACAAGGCGCGAAGTGCGCTGCTTGGCAAAGCGTCAATGCATGGGCCGTCACAGCTGTGTTGAGCACCGCATCGGGTGTCTTTGCACCCACTGCACTGGCGCAAGCTGTTCAAGAGGTGCTCATCACGGGCAACCCCTTGTCTAAGTCTCAAGGCGTCAATGCAGTGAGCAGTTTATCGGGTCAGTCATTGCTTCAGCAAGGCCAAAGCACCCTGGGTGAATCTTTGAACCAATTGCCAGGTGTCAGCAGCACTTATTTTGGCCCCAATGCCAGCCGCCCCATCATTCGGGGCTTTGATGGTGATCGCATTCGTGTGCTCAACAACAGTGGCGCCAGCATGGATGTTTCCTCCCTCAGTTATGACCATGCGGTGCCCACAGATGTTCTAACCACGGAACGCATCGAAGTGTTGCGCGGACCTGCGGCTTTGCAATACGGCGGTAGCGCCATGGGTGGTGTGGTCAATGTCATCGACAATCGCATTCCCCGCCAA
>RFVJ01000467.1 GCA_009928125.1 Betaproteobacteria bacterium | reverse complement strand
TTGCTTGGCGCCCGATTACAACCGGTGTCTGATTTCGTTGTCTCGCGGTGGTGCGGATGCCAAAGTGACGCGCGAGTTTGATGTTTCAAAGCGTGAATTCGTCAAAGACGGGTTTGTCGTTCCCGAGGCTAAGTCTCAATTGGATTGGGTCGACATTGACACGCTGTTGGTGGGGACGGATTTCGGTCCTGGCAGCATGACAAAAAGTGGCTATGCACGGGTCATCAAGCAATGGAAGCGGGGTACGCCGCTGTCATCAGCTACCATCATTTTTGAAGGACAAGAAAGTGATGTGTCTGCTTTCGCTGCCGTCGACATGACGCCTGGCTTTGAGCGGACCATCTTGGGTCGGTCCACAGATTTTTACAATACCGAAATCAGTTTGTGGGTCAAAGGTCGTTTAGTCAAAATTGACAAACCAAGCGATGCGTCATTGTCATGGCACCGTGAATGGGCTTTCCTGCTTCTCAAACGAGACATGCAAGTTGAAAATCGCACTTACAAAAATGGCAGTTTGTTGGCCATCAAGTTTGATGAATTGATGGATGGCAAGCGCAGCTACCATGTGCTTTTTGAGCCCACGGGCACACGTTCTTTGTCGCGTGAGGGTTTCAGTACGACGCGCGATCTCGTGTTGCTGAATATTTTGGACAATGTGGCCGGGCGAATTGAAGAGCTTCAATTCAAAGATGGCAAGTGGCAGCGGCGCGATGTGAAAGTTCCCTTAACGGGCACGCTCAGTGCCAGGGGCATGCACGATCCCTTTGTGAAAGATGATCCCCTGGCCAATCATTACCAGATGTCGTACCTCGACTTCTTAACCCCAGCCAGTTTGTATCTGGGCAAGGCTGGCAGTGATGAGAGAGAGTTGTTGAAAAGCAATCCAGCATTTTTTGATTCACAAGGCATGCGCACCGAGCAGCGCTTTGCAACTTCAAAGGACGGTACCCAAGTGCCTTACTTTGTGGTGTATCCAAAGAACTTCAAATCAGACGGCACCAACCCCACGGTGTTGTATGGCTATGGCGG
>RFVJ01000466.1 GCA_009928125.1 Betaproteobacteria bacterium | reverse complement strand
CTCAGTCGCCAATCGTTTGGCAGAGGTCGGTATGAAGGTCAACGACCCTAAGGAAACTTTAGGCTTGGCCGACGTCTACGACACCTTGCAAGACGCTATTTGGTCTGAAGCCAAAACGGGCCAAGAGACCAGTCTCATTCGGCGCAACTTACAGCGCGAGCAACTGCGCCGTATGACGGATGTCTTGGTCAAACCAGCCGGACCTTGGCCAGCAGACGCGCGCAGCATCATGCGCGAGAACGCGCGTCAATTGGTCAGTTTGCTGGAAAAGGCCATCGCCAAACCAGGCTTGTCCAAAACCACACGTGCGCATTATGCAGATGCATTGGATTCATTGAATGCCACCTTAAAGGCCTCGATGCAGCGCGCTGCACCTTGACCTTCTCAGAGCAAAGGCATTCAGCAGCAGTGCATCACAAAATGCTACTGCGCTGAATGTCTGTTTGCACCAGCAACATGGCCGGTGCGCCACTGGTGGCGGTGTAAACGCTGTAGTTGATACCAGCGCTGTCGATCACATTGCCCGTGTTGTTCAGGGTCCAGCCGGTGGTGCTCACTTTGTCGTTGCTGCCGCCCGTCACTGCCACTTGGTGGTAGTTCATCACGTTGGCATTGATGCCGGTTGATCCGCCCGTTGCTGGGCTCCAGCCACCCGCACCCTGGCTGTTCAAGCTCGTCAAGTTGGCCCAGTTGCTGCCCGCCATGTCGAGCACATCGGCCACGCGAATGGTCAATTCATTGGCGCCGGTGTCTGTGCTCAAATCAATGCGCTCGATGCTGTTGATGCGGCTGCTGCCTTCAATGTTGCCCACGGATGAATTGCCGATCAAGGACAGGTTCAAGTTCAGGCCACCAGTGCCACCTAAGCGAATCGTATCGATGGCCGCACCGCCATCGATCTTGGCCAATTGGGTAGTGTTGCCGCCAGCGCCAAAATTGCTTTGAAGGGCGGTGATGGTGCTTTGGTTCACGATGAACGTATCTTTGCCCATGCCGCCCAAGAGCACGTCTGCACCGTTGGAGGTGAAGGTGTCGTTGCCCGTGCCCGC
>RFVJ01000465.1 GCA_009928125.1 Betaproteobacteria bacterium | reverse complement strand
CAAACCGGGGTTGAAACATCAAACGGAAGATGGAAATACCATGGACGCCAACCTCAACTTTTTGACCGCACCTGTCTCGAACCCCGCGTCAGTTGGACCTTCTAGCGGATCAGTTGTAACCGACCCTGCACTGAACAAGCCCATGAATGGGCAGGAGTTTGCTGAAGTCATGAGAGACCTCATGACCCGGGGTGAACGGCAAGAGCTTGCCGGATCTGCGCCCATCGACAGTGGCGCAACAGCTTCAGCGGCTCTCCAGACTCTGAATTTAGGGGGGCAATTTTCTGTCATCACATCAGCAACACCCCTGCCTGACACCCAGAGCTTGGCAGAATTTGCGCGAGCCCAAGGCCTCAGTGAAACTGCTGTTCAAGCCCTGTTTGGCGATTTGAACAGTCAAACAGCCGGCCTCGGCACGGGTGCACCCAATTCAGACCTGATTGGCAATGACCAAGCAGCACCGCATTTGATGACTGATTTTTCTTTGTATCCCTTTTCAGGCGCCAATCTGAATGCGGGAAGCGTCAACGGTGAAGTGAACTCAACGAATTCAAGCACTTTGACGCTCTTTCCAAGTGTCCAAGCTTTGGGCACTGTCCAAGCAAGCGAAAATGCATTCAAAAGTTCTCACGGGGTTTTGAGCAATCCACTTTGGCCTTGGACCCGGTCAATCAGCAGATCGAACTGTCCTCTGAAATGGGTCCTTTAGATGCCATGAGGATGCGAATGGTTCCTGCTTGGGAGAGCATGACACGGCAATTGGCCAAATTGAATGGCACAAGCCAAAGCGCTGCCTGGGGTCAACTCAGCGCCAACATCATGAACAGCAAATTGAATGGCTCTGAAGCGCAAGAAGTCATCTTGGATTTGGGAGTCGACGATCCAAATCTGATACCAACATTGGACAGATTGTTGGATACAAACAACAACATGGCCACCCCTTTTGACTCTGCTCGCAATACCGCCAGTTCTGGAACCCTGGGCTCAGTGGCGACGAGTGCGGCTTTGGCATCCCCAGGGATGACAGACCGTGCAGCCCAAATTCAAGA
>RFVJ01000464.1 GCA_009928125.1 Betaproteobacteria bacterium | reverse complement strand
TCCTGTTGACATCATCTTGAACCCACTTGGTGTACCAAGCCGAATGAACATTGGTCAGGTGCTTGAAGCGCACCTTGGCTACTGCGCACGTTGGGGTTGGAGCGACGTAAAGAACAACAAGACTGTTGGCGACGCACCAATTCGTGGCACTGAAACCAAGACACGTATCAACACCAAGCCTTCAACATTTGTTGCAACGCCAGTGTTTGACGGTGCTCACTGGGATGAAGATGAAGCTGCGGGTCCACACCCAACGATTCAGTCGATCTTGAAGAACCTCAACCCAGAATCAGTTGATGGCAAGCGTTTGATTGGTGAAGACGGAAAGACCTTGCTTCGCAACGGTCGCACCGGCGAGTACTACGACAACCCAACCATGGTTGGCTACATGTACATCATCAAGTTGTCACACATGGTTGACGACAAGATTCACGCACGTTCAACTGGTCCATACAGCATGATCACTCAACAACCATTGGGTGGTAAGGCACAGTTCGGTGGCCAGCGCTTCGGTGAAATGGAAGTGTGGGCGCTTGAGGCTTATGGTGCTGCGTATTGCTTGCAGGAATTGCTCACCATTAAGTCAGACGACGTACTCGGACGCGTTCGCGTGTACGAGGCAATCGTGAAGGGCGAGAACATTCCTGAGCCAGGCATTCCTGAGAGCTTCAAAGTGCTCATGAAGGAAATGCAGGCATTGTGCCTCGACGTAGAGGTCATCTCCAATGAAGGCAAGAACATTGAGCTTGCCGACATGGACGAAGACGTCTTCCGTGCAACACAGGAACTCGGAATCGACATTTCGCGTCCAGAGCGTGGCTCTGATGCAGATGACCGTGACCGTGAACGTCGTCGCGAACAACGCGCTTTCTAACGCCACTTACTAACCAAAGAATTTGACGAGCAGAGAAGAACGAGAAGAGGAAAACATGTCCGACGCAGTAACCGAAATCAAGAACAAGGTTGACGTCAACAGTTTCGAACAGTTGCGCATTGGTTTGGCCACTGCCGACGACATTCGTAACTGGTCACGTGGCGAAGTAAAGAAGC
>RFVJ01000463.1 GCA_009928125.1 Betaproteobacteria bacterium | reverse complement strand
CATGGCTTGTTCAGAGCCGGGTTTGATGTTGCGAAGGTTGTCACCCATCACTTCAATCACGGCTTTGCGCACGCTTTCCGCTTTTGCAGCATCGCCTCGCGCTTGTTCTTCGATGACGCGCTCCAGCATGCTGGCAACAAAGGTCACGCCGGCCGCTTTGATGGCCTGCAAGTCCGTGGGTGCGAGGAACCAGGCTTCATGTTCGTTGCGTTGTTGGGGATCGGTATTGGCCCACAAAGTTTGTGTGGACCAAGTTTTGCCTTGATGGTTTTTGACTCTTGCAGCGACATCGTCGAGTTCCATCAAGTCGCTGCTGGTGAGTGCCAAGCCCGACAGGTCGGTGGTTTCATTGGCGCCAACTTTGACCAGGTAAGGACCCTCGCCGGGGATCCAAATGCGGCCGATCAACAGGGCGTTGGCGACATCATCGGGCAGCGTCTCTGCCAATGAAGGAAAGCTGGAAAGTGACAAGGCCGAGTCTCCCAAAGTGGTGATCTCTTGGGCCCTGAAAGTCGGCGCCCTTAGAGATAGATTTTTTGCAGCAACGTGACCAAGGTTTGCACTTGGTTAGGCGTGAGTTTAGAGCCAATGTTCATTTCTAGCTCGGAGGCTGTGGCTTCGGCTTTTTTCATGAGTTCTAAACCTGAATCTGTCGGGTGCAGTCCCATGGCGCGGCCATCATGGGGATGGGGCAGGCGCTCTAGCAAGCCACGTGATTCCAATGACTGCACCAAGCCCACCAAGTTGGGTGGCAAGATGTTCAGCGCGGCGCAAAGTTGTCGCGAAGTAACACCGGGGTTGTGAACCACGACCGACATCACTGAAAAATCAACAGGCTTCAAGTCGTAAACCGCCATGCGTTCAAGGAACTGGCTGATCACGGCCAGCGCCGCACGGCGTGCGTTGTAACCAATCAAGGTTTCAAGGTAGCTGGTGTCGACTTTCTCGACGGCCGCGATGGGATTTTTCACGCTGCTTGGCATTGCGTCTCAATGATGTGACTGCGCATGGCAAATTCAGGGAGCACCCATTGACGGAAGGCTTTGGAGGG
>RFVJ01000462.1 GCA_009928125.1 Betaproteobacteria bacterium | reverse complement strand
GATTCAACGCTTCCGTTTGCGCGATCTGGAAAACAAAAAGGCTTGAAGCGCTTAAGTGTTTTTTGACACCGTGATGGTGGGGAACTTGGCAGAAAAATCTTTGGCTTTGGCCGCAATTTTGATGGCCACTTGGCGCGCCACCGATTTGTAAATGCTGGCCACCTCGCCGTCGGGATCGGCCACCACAGTGGGTTTGCCGTTGTCGGCTTGCAAACGAATTTGCATGTTCAAGGGCAAGGCACCCAAGTAGTCCATTTGGTAGTTCTCGGCCATTTTCTTGCCGCCATCGGCGCCAAAGATGTGCTCAACATGACCGCAGTTTGTACAGACATGAACCGCCATGTTTTCCACAATGCCCAAAATGGGCACGCCCACTTTTTCGAACATCTTGATGCCCTTTTTGGCATCCAGCAATGCGATGTCTTGCGGCGTGGTCACAATCACGGCGCCCGTCATGGGCACGCGTTGGCTGAGGGTCAATTGAATGTCACCAGTGCCGGGTGGCATGTCAATGATCAGGTAATCCAAATCTTTCCAATTGGTTTGGCGCAACAACTGTTCTAACGCTTGCGTGGCCATGGGTCCGCGCCAAATCATGGCTTCGTCTTGGTTGACCAAGAAGCCAATCGACATCACTTGAACGCCATAGTTTTCCATGGGTTCCATGGTTTTGCCGTCCTCGCTCTCCGGACGGCCTTCAATGCCCATCATCATGGGCTGGCTGGGGCCGTAAATGTCGGCGTCGAGCAAGCCCACACTGGCACCCTCTGCAGCCAGCGCCAGCGCTAAATTGACAGCAGTGGTGCTCTTGCCCACGCCACCTTTGCCAGAAGCAACAGCGATGATATTTTTAACCTGCGGCAACAAGGCCACGCCGCGCTGGGCAGCGTGGGCCACAATTTTCATGGTGACGTTGGCTGACACGTTGTTCACACCAGGCACCTGTTTGGCAGCGGCAATGAGGGCATTGCGCAAAGCTGGAATTTGGCTCTTGGCCGGGTAGCCCAATTCAACGTCAAAGGCCACATTGCCGCCATCAACCACCAGGTTTTTC
>RFVJ01000461.1 GCA_009928125.1 Betaproteobacteria bacterium | reverse complement strand
CGCATTCAAAGCCGCAGAATCGGTGATCGAGGCTGTGAGGGCCATGTGAGGTCCTGATGCCACTTGGGGCAATGCGTCTAAAAGTGCTTGAACTTTTTCTGGTTCTGAACGGTCAATGGAGACAATCCTGGCGCCCAATGCGGCCAGTCTGCGCGCAGTGGCCAATCCAATGGCGCCTTTGCCGCCGGTGATCACGGCCACGTGGCCGTTGAGTTGGGAGATGGGTTCAAAACTCATGGGGTACTTTCATGCAATGTGTTGGTCAACACTGCGCATTGGCAGGGGTTGTTGGAGTGATCGCCATCAGGGGATGGGAGGCATAGGGAAGTGCATCTCACCAGCTTGCAATACAAAGTCGTAGTCAAGTGAATAGCCCACCTCACCAGGCCCTGTGCGCTTTTTAAATTGACCGACCAGGCTTTCCACCACAGAAAAAGTAACGTCGGTGTGAAGGCGGTGGTCGTCATCTGCAAAGACTTGCGTGATCAGCACTTGGTAGCCTGGTTTTGAAATCATGTAATGCACATGCGCAGGTCGATAGGGATCACGCCGTTGCGCGCGCAGTAGATCACCGCAGGGTCCATCCACAGGGACAGGGTAACCGGAGGGGCGCACAGATTTGAAGTTGAATTTGCCGTTGGCGTCTGTTTTAAAGCGGCCACGCAAATTCATGTCGGGCTGTTGCTCATCTTGGTTTTCGTAAAAGCCCAAAGGCGATGCTTGCCACACATCGACTTCTGCACCTTCAATGGGCTGGCCTTGTGCATCACGCACGTGGCCAGTGACTTCAAACAACTGGTCTGTGGCTTTGGATTCGGGGCCATGTGAAATGTTGCTGCCAGCTTCGTATACGGGTGCGTTCTTTCGCCAGAAGGGCCCTAACAGCGCAGATTCAGTTTGGAACTTTCCAGCTTGCTCTGCGCGCTTGACATTGTTGATGAGGGTGATCAGGGTGGATGCACCCAAAATATCCGAAGCCAAAATAACTTCGTTCTTTTTCTCGCTGGTGTTTTTGCCTAGGCTGACCACAAAATCGCAAGCTTTTTCAAATTCTTCATCGCTTGGTTCTACTTCGCGTAT
>RFVJ01000047.1 GCA_009928125.1 Betaproteobacteria bacterium | reverse complement strand
TGGCACCAGCCGCATTCACATCCAAGGTGTTGAATCTCTGAACGGTTGTGACCATGCTGTGGTGGCCGATCGCATTGAAGCGGGGACCTTTTTGTGCGCGGTGGCAGCAACTGGCGGTGATGTGGTGTTGCAACACGCACGCGGCGACCACCTGGATGCCGTGATCGACAAATTGCGCGAAGCCGGTGCCAGCATTGAAGTTGGTTCTGATTTTGTGCGTGTCAAAGCGTCAGGTCGTTTGAAGGCCCAAAGTTTCAGAACCACCGAATACCCTGGTTTTCCGACCGACATGCAAGCGCAATTCATGGCCCTCAATTGCATTGCCGAAGGCACCAGCAAGGTCACCGAAACCATTTTTGAAAATCGCTTCATGCACGTCAACGAGTTGGTGCGTTTGGGTGCCAACATTCAAATTGACGGCAAGGTGTCTGTGGTTCAAGGCGTGCCTCAATTGTCGGGTGCCACCGTCATGGCCACCGATTTGCGCGCCTCTGCCAGCTTGGTCATTGCGGGCTTGGTCGCCGAAGGTGAAACCATTGTCGATCGCATTTATCACCTCGACCGCGGCTACGACCGCATGGAAGCCAAATTGCGCAATGTCGGTGCGCAGATCGAGCGCTCGAAATGAACGCGCAACAGAACAGGAATTGACATGATCACCTTGGCCTTGTCCAAAGGACGCATTTTTGATGAAACACTGCCACTGCTCAAAGCGGCTGGCATTGAAGTTTTGGAAGATCCCGAAACCTCGAGAAAACTGATTTTGCCCACCAACCAAGCAGGTGTGCGCGTGGTCTTGGTGCGTGCCACCGATGTGCCCACCTATGTGGAATACGGCGGCGCAGATTTGGGTGTCACCGGCAAAGACACCTTGATTGAACACGGTGGCCAAGGCTTGTACCAGCCCCTCGATTTGCAAATTGCCAAATGCCGCATGAGCGTGGCCGTTCGCGCAGACTTTGACTACGCCACAGCCGTGCGTTCAGGTTCGCGTTTGAAAGTGGCCACTAAGTACACGAACATGGCGCGCGAATTTTTTGCACAAAAAGGTGTGCACGTTGACTTGATCAAACTCTATGGCAGCATGGAGTTGGCGCCCCTCACAGGTTTGGCCGATGCCATCGTCGATTTGGTGTCAACAGGCAGCACCCTCAAAGCCAACCACCTGATTGAAGTGGAACGCATCATGGACATCAGCTCACGTCTGGTGGTGAACCAAGCGTCACTCAAGCTCAAACAAGAACCCATCCGCGCCATCATTGAAGCCTTTGCAGGCGCAGTGGCGGCGGGACAAGCTGCCAAAGCAGCCTGAACATTCAACATTGAAGAGACAACCGATGACTGCGCTTGTTGCCAAAGCCCTGCGTTTAAGCACCACCGATGCCGATTTTGAAGCGATGTTTCAAAAGCGTTTGCATTGGTCTGCCGACGCCGATGCAGCCATCGAATCGCGCGTGGCCGAAATTTTGGCCGATGTGCAACAGCGCGGCGACGCGGCCGTGCTGGCGTACACCCAGCGTTTTGATGGCCTCACTGCCCAAGACATGCAGTCCTTGATGCTGACGCAGACTGAACTCAAGGCCGCATTTGACGGCCTGCCTGCTGTGCAAAAAAACGCTTTGCAAGCTGCGGCGCAACGTGTTCGCACCTACCACGAAGCACAAAAGAAAGCCTCCGGCGAAAGCTGGTCTTACACAGACGAAGACGGCACTTTGCTGGGTCAAAAAGTCACGCCTCTCGATCGCGTGGGCATTTATGTGCCAGGCGGCAAAGCGGCTTATCCATCGTCGGTTCTGATGAATGCCATTCCTGCACATGTGGCTGGCGTTGAAGAAATCATCATGGTGGTGCCAACGCCCCAAGGCGTGAAGAACCCATTGGTTTTGGCGGCCGCTTATGTGGCGGGCGTTTCGCGTGCCTTCACCATCGGTGGCGCGCAAGCCGTTGCAGCGCTTGCCTTTGGCACGGCCTCGGTGCCCAAAGTGGACAAAATCACAGGCCCTGGCAACGCCTATGTGGCCAGCGCCAAGAAGCGTGTCTTTGGCACGGTGGGCATCGACATGATTGCTGGCCCCAGCGAAATTTTGGTGCTGGCCGATGGCAGCACACCGGCAGCGTGGGTGGCCATGGACTTGTTCTCGCAAGCCGAGCACGACGAGTTGGCGCAAAGCATTTTGTTGTGCCCCGATGCCGCCTACATTGACAAGGTGCAAGCTGCCATCGATCAGTTGTTGCCCACATTGCCTCGCGCAGAGATCATTGCCAAATCGATGAACGACCGCGGTGCGTTCATTCAAACGCGCAGCATGGAGGAGGCCTGCCACATCAGCAACCGCATCGCACCCGAACACTTGGAAGTGTCGAGTCGAAATCCGCACACGTGGGAGCCATTGCTCAAGCATGCCGGTGCTATTTTCTTGGGCGCCTTCACCAGTGAGTCTCTGGGCGATTACTGCGCGGGCCCTAACCATGTGTTGCCCACCAGCGGCACTGCCAGATTTTCATCGCCCCTGGGTGTCTACGATTTTCAAAAGCGCTCCAGCCTGATCGAGGTCAGCGAAAAAGGCGCTCAAAGCCTGGGCTTGATTGCCGCCGAGTTGGCCTACGGCGAAGGCTTGCAAGCCCACGCGCGCGCTGCAGAGTTGCGCTTGAAACCTGTGCCGCCCCAAAGAGAAACACCATGAGCACCACGTCACATGCCGCCGCTTGGCTGAAACACATTCGTCAAGACGTGCAGTCGATGCACGCCTATGCCATTCAAGATTCAACCGGCATGGTGAAGCTCGATGCCATGGAAAATCCTTTCAGCTTGCCGCCTGAATTGCAAAAGCAATTGGGCGAGCGGCTGGGTGCTTTGGCCCTGAACCGTTATCCAGGCGACCGCATCAATGTCTTGCGCACCCAATTGGCCAAGTATGCGAACATGCCAGAGGGCTTTGACATCATGCTGGGCAATGGCTCCGATGAACTCATCACGCTCATTGCCATGGCTTGTGATGTGCCGGGTGCCAGCATTTTGGCGCCACTGCCTGGCTTTGTGATGTATGCCATGAGCGCGCAATTGCAAGGCGTGACCTTTCATGGCGTGCCCCTCACGGCCCATTTTGAGTTGGATGAAGCGGCCATGTTGAGCGCCATTGCCACACACCAACCCGCCGTGGTTTATTTGGCCTACCCCAACAACCCCACAGGGACCCTGTGGGATTCGGAGGTGATTGAGCGCATCGTGCTGGCCCAGGGCGCGCAAGGCGGTTTGGTGGTGATGGACGAGGCCTACCAGCCCTTTGCCAGCCAAACCTACATGGACCGCGTGGCGAAGCATGGCCACGTGCTGCTGATGCGCACCTTGTCCAAATTTGGCTTGGCCGGCGTGCGTCTGGGTTACATGGTGGGTCCCAAGGCTTTGATTGCCGAAATCGACAAAGTGCGCCCGCCTTACAACATCAGTGTTTTGAATTGCGAATGCGCTTTGTTTGCGCTGGAACATGCCGATGTGTTTGCTGCGCAAGCAGTTCAAATCCGTCAAGAACGTGAAAAACTCAGCCAGTCTTTGGCGCAATTGCCAGGCGTTCTGGTCTTCCCAAGCCAGGCCAATATGCTGCTGGTTCGTATGCCAGACGCCACAAAGTGCTTCGAAGGTATGAAATCGAAAGGCATTTTGGTCAAGAACGTTTCTAAAATGCACCCATTGCTTGCCAATTGCTTGCGCCTGACCGTCGGCACCCCCGAAGAAAACGTGCGCATGTTGGCGGCACTCAAGGAATCTTTATGAGCTCACCCCGCGTTGCAGAAGTCACGCGCAAAACTGCAGAGACCCAAATTCGCGTCAAAGTGAATTTGGACGGCACCGGCCAGGCCAGCCTGTCGACCGGCATTGGTTTCTTTGACCACATGCTGGACCAAATTGCCCGCCACGGCCTCATCGATTTGGAAATCGATGCCAAAGGCGATCTGCACATCGACGGTCACCACACCGTTGAAGATGTTGGCATCACCCTGGGCCAAGCCGTTGCCAAAGCCGTGGGCGACAAAAAAGGTTTGCGTCGTTATGGCCATGCCTATGTCCCCCTTGACGAAGCTTTGTCCCGCGTCGTCATCGATTTTTCAGGTCGTCCCGGCTTGGTCAACCATGTGCCGTTCACCAGTGGCATGGTGGGGGGCTTTGACACGCAGCTCATGCATGAATTTTTCCAAGGCTTTGTCAACCATGCTTTGGTCACCTTGCACATCGACAATTTGCGCGGCGACAACGCGCATCACCAAGCCGAAACCGTGTTCAAGGCTTTTGCACGTGCTTTGCGTGCAGCACTGGAAATCGATCCCCGTTCGGTGGGCGTCATACCTTCTACCAAGGGCTCGCTCTAAGCATGTCTGTCAACTCAGTGGCGGTGGTCGATTACGGCATGGGCAATTTGCGCTCTGTGGCGCAAGCGGTCATGCATGCTGCCCAAGACACTGGCATTGAGGTCAAAATCACTTCCAACCCGCAAGATGTCCGTGATGCCTCGCGGGTGGTCCTGCCAGGCCAGGGCGCCATGCCCGATTGCATGCGCGAGTTGCGCGAGTCAGGTCTGATGGAGGCTGTGCTGGAAGCTGCCAACACAAAACCATTGTTTGGCGTGTGTGTGGGCATGCAAATGTTGCTCGACCACAGCGATGAAGGCAACACGCCGGGTTTGGGCCTGATCCACGGCAATGTGATCAAGTTTGACCTGGCTGGCAAAGTCCAAGCCGATGGCAGCCGCTTCAAGGTTCCCCAAATGGGCTGGAATCAAGTCAATTTCAGTCAGCACCAAGGCACGCAGCATCCCGTTTGGGGTCATGTTCCCAATGGCAGTTATTTTTATTTTGTGCACAGTTTTTACGCCAAGCCGCTGCATACCACCCAAGTGGCAGGGGAAACTGACTACGGTGGCGCCTTCGCTTGTGCCATCTCACGCGATAATTTGTTTGCCACACAGTTTCACCCCGAGAAAAGTGCCGACCAAGGTTTGGCCTTGTACCGAAACTTCTTGCACTGGCAACCCTGATTTTTTAACTTTTTTTCGTTCCACTCTAGCGCTAGCAATTCGCCATGATTCTGATACCTGCGATTGACCTCAAAGACGGCCACTGCGTTCGCCTCAAACAAGGCGACATGGACCAAGCCACCACGTTTGGCGAAGACCCTGCGGCCATGGCCAGAACGTGGCTTGAAAAAGGTGCACGCCGTTTGCATCTGGTCGATTTGAATGGTGCTTTTGCAGGCAAGCCCCAAAACTTTGCCGCCATCAAAGCCATCTTGAAAGAAGTGGGCGACGACATTCCCGTTCAATTGGGCGGTGGCATTCGCGATTTGGACACCATTGAGAAATACATCGACGGCGGCTTGCGTTACGTCATCATTGGCACAGCGGCCGTTAAAAACCCAGGCTTCTTGCGCGATGCCTGCAGCGCCTTTGGTGGTCACATCATTGTGGGCTTGGACGCCAAAGATGGCAAAGTGGCCACCGATGGCTGGAGCAAGCTCACCGGTCACGAAGTGGTCGACCTGGCCAAGAAGTTTGAAGACTGGGGCGTTGAGTCCATCATCTACACCGACATCGGCCGCGATGGCATGCTGAGCGGCATCAACATCGATGCCACGGTCAAACTGGCCCAAGCCTTGACCATTCCTGTCATCGCATCCGGCGGTTTGTCCAACATGGCCGACATTGAACAGCTTTGCGCGGTCGAGGACGAAGGCGTCGAGGGCGTCATTTGTGGTCGCGCCATTTATTCTGGCGACCTTGATTTCCAAGCTGCCCAGGCCAGGGCCGATGAACTTAACGGCTGATACCTACCAAGGGCACGCCGGTTGGCGTTGGTCCTTGCCCCATGGCGACAGCGTGTTTGTGGCAAAGCAAGGCGCGCAAGTTCTGTCTTGGCATGCCGCAGGTGCAGAGCGCCTGTACCTCAGCCCCACTTCCGCATGCGATGGTCACACGGCCATCCGTGGCGGTGTGCCGGTGTGCTTTCCCCAATTCAATCAGCGCGGCAATTTGCCCAAGCACGGCTTTGTGCGCAACATGCCTTGGCATGTTTGCGAGGCCAATTTGAAAGCCACTGAGCCCACATCGGTCCATGCATTTGAATTGACAAGCAATGTGGCAACCCGCAGCATTTGGCCTGTCAATTTTCGCGCTGTGCTCACCGTTGATTTGCAAGTGCAGCAATTGAAAATATCCTTGCGCGTTGAAAATCTAGGGGAACAAGCCTTGACTTTCACGGGCGCCTTGCACACCTACTTGGCCGTGAATGACATTGCCCAAGTCAGTTTGCACGGACAAGCGCAGCAACCTGAATGGGATGCTGTCCATGACACGCACCAAAGGTGCAGCGGTAACTTGAGGTTTCAGGCTGAATTTGACCGGGTCTACGACGTCGACACGAAGGCTGTGGCGGATTCTGATCGGAGGACGCCTACCTGGGTGCTGCAGGAGGGCGCGCAGTCTTTGAAAATTTCGCAAAGTGCCACGTGGGGCCAAAGCGTGGTCTGGAATCCAGGCGCCGAAAAAGCGCGGCAACTGCCCGACATGCCCGACGCTGGCTATCAACACATGTTGTGCGTTGAAGCGGCCCGCGTCAACACGCCCATTGAAGTGTCGGCTTTTCAAACCTGGGAAGCTTGGCAACAATTCAACCTTTAACACACCATGCTAGCCAAACGCATCATTCCTTGCGGGCGACCCCGTTGAAATTGCAGCGCGCTACAACGAACAAGGTGCTGACGAGCTCACCTTTTTGGACATCACGGCCACCAGCGATGGCCGCGACCTGATCCTTCACATCATCGAAGCGGTGGCTTCGCAGGTCTTTATCCCTCTCACTGTAGGCGGGGGCGTGCGCACCGTTGACGATGTGCGGCGATTGCTCAATGCAGGCGCCGACAAAACCAGTTTCAACTCGGCGGCCATTGCCAATCCCCAAGTCATTCGCGATGCCTCTCACAAATACGGCGCGCAGTGCATCGTGGTGGCCATTGATGCCAAGCGCCGTCAAGGCCAAGACCTCCAGCTGCGCGGCGAAGGCTGGGACGTCTACAGCCATGGCGGCCGACAAAACACGGGCTTGGATGCGGTCCAATGGGCCACTCAAATGGCCGCGTATGGCGCTGGCGAAATTTTGCTCACCAGCATGGACCGGGATGGCACCAAATCGGGCTTCGATTTGGCCCTCACCAAAGCGGTAAGTGACGCCATCCAAGTGCCCGTCATTGCCTCAGGCGGGGTGGGTAACTTGGACCATTTGGCCGATGGGGTGCAGCAGGGGGGTGCCGATGCTGTTTTGGCGGCCAGCATTTTTCACTATGGCGAATACACTGTTCAAGAAGCCAAACAGCGCATGCGCGAGCGGGGAATTCCCGTTCGTTTGTAATCCCTTCACCTTCAAGTGGTAGATTCAACCCATGACATGGCTTGATCAAATCAAATGGGACGCGCAGGGCCTGGTGCCCGTCATTGCGCAAGAGGCCAGCACCGGCGATGTGCTGATGTTTGCCTGGATGAACCGTGAAGCCTTGGCCAAAACGGCCGAGCTCAAGCGCGCGGTGTATTTCAGCCGCTCGCGCAACAAGCTCTGGTTCAAAGGCGAGGAGTCGGGTCATGTGCAAACCGTGCACGACATGCGCCTTGACTGCGACAACGATGTGGTCTTGCTCAAAGTCACGCAACTGGGCCACGAGCCCGGCATCGCCTGTCACACAGGCCGTCACAGCTGTTTCTTTCAGCAGTACCAAGAAGGCGCATGGTGCGCCACCGAACCGGTCTTGAAAGACCCCGAATCCATTTACAAGTGAGCACGCGTTGCCAAAATCATGAGTTCTACCGATGCTTTGGCCCGCCTGGCGGCCGTCATTGAAAGTCGCAAACCTGCCAATGGTGGCGACCCCGAAAAAAGTTATGTGGCGCGTTTGCTGCACAAGGGCCCCGATGCCTTTTTGAAAAAAATTGGTGAGGAAGCCACCGAAACGGTGATGGCCGCCAAAGACATGGACCACGGCGGCGAAGCGCACAAACTGGTGGGCGAGGTGGCCGACTTGTGGTTTCACAGCATGATCGCCTTGGCGCATTACGGTTTGTCGCCCACCGACGTGGTCGCCGAACTCAGCCGACGCGAAGGACTCAGCGGCTTAGAAGAAAAAGCCCTCCGAAAAGCAGAACAACGTGAAAAAACAGGTGAATGATGCACGACCCCCAATGCCTCTTTTGCAAAATCATTGAGGGAAAAATCCCCTCCAAGAAGGTCTACGAAGATGAACACGTCTTCGCCTTCCATGACATCGCGCCCTGGGCGCCGGTGCACTTTCTGATGGTGCCCAAACTGCACATCCCCTCCATGGCCCAAATTACCCCTGAACATTCGGCCTTAATGGGGCACATGATGGCTTTGGCGCCTAAACTGGCACTGGAACAAGGTTGCCGCCCCTACCCCGATGGGGGCTACAGAATTGTGACCAACACCGGCTCAGAAGGTGGGCAGGAAGTTCACCATTTGCATTTCCATGTCATGGGCGGCCCTCGCCCTTGGCTTCGCGGTTAAACGCTTAGAATCACATTCAATTGTTAGGAGATATCCATGGGTTCATTCTCAATTTGGCATTGGCTGATCGTTTTGCTCATCGTGGTCATGGTTTTTGGCACCAAAAAGCTGAAAAACATCGGTTCAGACCTGGGCGGTGCGGTCAAAGGCTTTAAAGACGGCATGAAAGATGCCAACGGCAACCCCACCACCGAAGAAAAGCCTGCAGGTCAAGTGGCTGCCGCACCCGCGGTAGAAAAAACCACCATCGACGTCGAAGCCAAGACAAAGTCCTGATTTGATCGATCTTGGCATTTCCAAAATAGCCCTCATCGGGGTCGTGGCGCTGGTCGTCATCGGTCCTGAGAAATTGCCGCGCGTGGCGCGCACCTTGGGCAACCTGATGGGCAAGGCCCAGCGTTACATCTCCGATGTCAAGGCTGAGGTCAACCGCACCATGGATTTGGAAGAGCTCAAGAAGATGAAAGACACCGTGGAGGGGGCCGCACGCGATGTCGAAGGCTCTGTTCAATCCACGGCCATCGATTTTGAAAAGCAGTGGAACGACACCACGGCCGGCCTCGCAACCGAGTCCAATCACACCCCTTGGGAGCCACCGCCACCGGTTTACAAACACCCTGGCAAAAAGTTTCGCCTGAAACAAGCGGCTGTGCCCCAGTGGTACAAGTCACGCGCGGGCGTTCGCACCAAAACACTGTCGGGCGCTGCACGCGTCGCGCGATACCGACCTACCAAACTGAGTTAATTTTTCGTGTCCGATCCTTCCCAAAAGCCCGAAGACGAATTGGCTGGCACCGAGCAACCGTTCGTGTCCCATTTGATGGAATTGCGCGACCGTTTGGTCCGAGCCTTGGCAGCGGTGGGTGTGGCAGCGGCTGTTTTGGCCCTCTTTCCCGGACCTGCAGAGCTTTACGATTTGTTGGCTGCGCCATTGGTGGCCCACTTGCCAGCAGGCACAACGCTGATTGCCACATCGGTCATCTCGCCGTTCATGGTGCCGCTCAAAATTTTGTTGATGGCGGCATTTTTGCTGGCGCTGCCTGTGGTGCTTTACCAAATGTGGGCTTTCATTGCGCCTGGGCTTTACACCCACGAAAAACGCTTGGTCATGCCCTTGGTCATTTCCAGCACGATTTTGTTTTTCATTGGCGTGGCATTTTGTTATTTCTTCGTCTTTGGGCAAGTCTTTAAATTCATTCAAAGCTTCGCACCCAAAAGCATCACCGCTGCGCCCGACATTGAAGCCTACTTGGGCTTCGTGCTCAACATGTTCTTGGCCTTTGGCTTGGCCTTTGAAGTGCCGATCGCTGTGGTGGTCTTGGCCCGCTTGGGCGTTGTCAGCATCGAGAAACTGAAAGACTTTCGCGGTTACTTTGTGGTCTTGGCTTTCGTCATTGCGGCCATCGTCACGCCGCCCGATGTGGTGTCTCAATTGGCATTGGCCATTCCCATGTGCCTGCTGTATGAACTGGGCATTTGGGCCGCTCAATTGTTCATGAAGCACACACAAGCACCCAAAGAAGACGAAGCTTCCGCTTCCTCCTGACCGCGCATCAACGCCTCACAGGCCGCGTGCCAGGTGTCACACGCACTTCCATGGCTTGGCCATGGCGTTGCAACAAAATCACAGCCGTTTCGCCTGGTTTCAAGGCCGCAACCCTTGAGAGCATGTCAGGGACATCGCCTACGCCCTGGCCGGCTACTTTGAGAATCAGGTCGCCTGGTTGTAGGCCCGCTCGGGCCGCCGGACTGTTTTGCAAAACACCGTTGATCAACACCCCTTTGGGCAATTCACCCGTGCTTTTGTCTTTGGCAATGCCAAAACTCTCGGCCAGTTCGGCATTCAGAGGACGCGGTTCAACGCCGATCCAGCCGCGCGTGACCTTGCCGTCTTTGATCAAGGAATCCATGATTTGGGTGGCCGTTGAAACTGGCACGGCAAAACCAATACCCATGTTGCCGCCCGAGCGTGAATAAATGGCGGTGTTGATGCCCATCAGCGCGCCATGGACATCGACCAATGCCCCTCCCGAATTGCCGGGGTTGATGGCGGCATCGGTTTGAATGAAATTTTCGAAGGTGTTGATGCCCAGTTGTTTGCGTCCCAAGGCACTCACAATGCCAGAGGTGACAGTTTGTCCCACACCAAAGGGATTGCCGATGGCCAATACCGCATCCCCCACTTGCAAGCTGTCGACCTGTCCCAACACAATCACGGGCAACTGGCTCAATTCAATTTTCAGCAGCGCCAAGTCTGTTTCAGGATCGGTGCCAATCACTTTGGCCATGGCCCGTCGTCCGTCATTGAGGTTGACCTCAATGGCCTCAGCGCCTTCAATCACATGGTGATTGGTCAGGATGTAGCCCTCGGGGCTGACAATCACACCGCTGCCCATGCCACCGCTGGGCGCCTCGTCTTCGGGTTCTTCAAAAAATCGAAACCAGGGGTCGACTCGGCGAGATTTGCTGCGCGACTTTTGTTGCACATTGATGCTGACCACTGCGGGGGCTGCTTTTTGGGCTGCTTGTCGAAAGCTACCGCCAGGCGCCACGCCAGTCTGGCCATCGTCTTGGGCTTGCTGCATGAAAGACACCGTGCTGGGCGCGTTGCTGCGTTTCAGCCAAGTCGGTTGAAGCGTTGCCACCACAAACCAGGCGGCCACCAGAATGGTCACAGTTTGCGAAAATAAAAGCCAATATCTTTTCATGATTTGCATTGTGTCGTAAGCCTTGAAACTTTGCCAAGGCCATCAGATGCGCCACAATAGCCTCTCCCCTTAAATGAGATTCCCATGACAGATTTCAAGACGCTGCTTCAAGCGTTTGACCAACTGCTGCAGCCGGAACGCTTCAAAGATTACGGACCCAATGGATTGCAAGTTGAAGGCAAGCCCGTGGTGGGCAAATTGGTCTCGGGCGTTACAGCCAGTCGCGAGCTGATTGACGCGGCCATCGAAGCCAAAGCCGATGCCATCTTTGTGCACCACGGCTTGTTCTGGCGCGGCCAAGATGGCCGGGTGGTGGGCTGGAT
>RFVJ01000460.1 GCA_009928125.1 Betaproteobacteria bacterium | reverse complement strand
AGTCTTAACTCCATCGGCCCAGTCGGCACCTCGACGGGTTGCGCGCCCATGTCTAGCGCACGAGCGTAGGCTTTGTGCGAGTCTTTGACTCGAAACGCCAGCGCGCACGCGCAAGGACCATGCTCTGCGGCAAAGTAGCCCGCCAAACTTCTGGGCTCGCGATTGACAATGAAATTGATGTCGCCTTGGCGGTACAGCACCACGTCTTTGGAGCGGTGTTTGGCCACCAAAGAGAAGCCCATTTTCTCGAACAAGGGCTCTATGACACCCGCCACGGGAGATGCAAACTCTACGAACTCGAAACCGCACAAACCCATAGGGTTCTCAAACAAATCAGCCATGAAGCTCTCCAGAAAAATTAAAACGCTTGCAAAAAAATTAGCAGCTTTTTCTGGGGGGCGAGCAGATGCGCCCGCGTGTGCTGCGGGCGAGGTGAATACCGACGATGAGGATTTGAATGCTCATGAATGCTCAGGTGCGAATGAAAGGCAGTGTCGCACAAGTCCCGACAATTGCCAATGGCGCGTTCTGGGCTGGGGCGTGCCTTAGATGGCTGGCTTGAAATTCTTTGGTAAACCAGCGCGCCACAAAGTGCCATTGGTTTGTTCGCCTGCCAGCCATCCAGCCACTTGTTGGCGCAGAGCCAGCAGTTTGGGACTAGCGCCCGGCGCGTGCGGGCAGCCGCCAATGCCGGCCAATGAGGCATCAAAGCGTTGAATGCCCAGGCTGAGCGTGGCATAGGCGTTGGCCAGTGCCAAGCCGCGCGTGTCGTGAAAGTGGCCACAGCACAGTTTGTTGCCCGCAATGCGCAGGGCTTTCTCAACCAGCACGCTGACCGAGTGCGGATCGGCATAGCCCACGGTGTCGGCCAAACTCACGCGGTCTGCGCCAGCGTCTAACAAGGCCTGCATGAGGCGCAGCACTTCGTCCACTTTCACTTCACCTTGCAACGTGCAGCCAAACGCAGTACCCACACCCCCTTCAATGAGGGTCTTCTTGCCAGAGGCATCGCGTGCTGCGCGAATGCGCGCCAGCTCTTGCACCACTTCATCAGGCGTTTTGCGCAAGTTGGCCAAGCTG
>RFVJ01000459.1 GCA_009928125.1 Betaproteobacteria bacterium | reverse complement strand
GTTCCGCAAGTTGCTGGACCAAGGTCAAGCGGGTGACAACGTGGGTATTTTGCTGCGCGGCACCAAGCGTGAAGAGGTGGAGCGCGGCCAAGTGCTGTGCAAGCCCGGCTCGATCAAGCCGCACACCCACTTCACAGGCGAGGTGTATGTGTTGTCCAAAGACGAAGGTGGCCGTCACACGCCATTCTTCAACAACTACCGTCCTCAGTTTTACTTCCGTACGACTGACGTGACAGGCGCGATCGAATTGCCAGAAGGCAAAGAGATGGTGATGCCTGGTGACAACGTGTCGATCACTGTGAAGTTGATCAACCCGATCGCCATGGAAGAAGGTCTGCGTTTTGCGATCCGCGAAGGCGGCCGCACTGTGGGCGCTGGCGTTGTTGCCAAAATCATCGCTTAATTTAATTCGCATTCGCCTCAAAGCGTTTGACTACAAATTGATCGACCAGTCTGCAGCTGAGATCGTAGACACTGCCAAGCGCACTGGCGCGATTGTCAAAGGCCCCGTGCCATTGCCAACACGCATGAAGCGTTTTGACATTCTGCGTTCACCGCACGTCAACAAGACCAGCCGTGACCAGTTCGAAATCCGCACGCACCAGCGTCTGATGGACATCGTTGACCCGACAGATAAAACTGTGGACGCATTGATGAAGTTGGACCTGCCCGCTGGCGTGGACGTCGAAATCAAATTGCAATAATTAGTTTTAATTACGGCAATTGACAAGACAGTTGAGGCGTTGCCAACCCGGGAAACCAGGTGAGCAATGTCCTCATCGGGGTCTGAAAAAGCCCCAAAAAGACTTGAATTTGAAAACGCTTGCCATGTTGTATGGCACGTGGCTATAATTCGAGGCTCAGCCCATTTTGGGTTGAGATTTACATTAACCTTCTTTCATACCATGCCTAGAGTTTTCTAGGCCAAACCCAGGGGCCAATTGAAGTCGCTGGGGTGGAAGTTTTGGAGAAAAAAACATGAGTCTGAGCAACTCCTTAGGGTTGCTGGGCCGCAAGGTGGGCATGATGCGTCTGTTCACTGATGATGGGGACGCAGTGCCTGTCACAGTGGTAGATGTT
>RFVJ01000458.1 GCA_009928125.1 Betaproteobacteria bacterium | reverse complement strand
CAAATGTGTCACGATTCTTCATATACTCTGCATATGATTTGTTTGCAAAGTAGTCCATCGTGTTCTTTATCCAACTCTCGTCCTGCTTCTCTTTCTCTGTCTTAAATTGATCAGGGAAAATGTTAAGATAGGCATATCGTATCGTTGCGTCCTTGGTATATCTAATGATTGCCATTATGTGAATAATTTATTTTTTCTCGTATTAAACATATTTCCAGAGCTGTTAAACAGCTTATTAGTCTTTAACTTTTTAGAATATAACGCCTTCACTCTATCATCATTGGTTCCTCCAATCTTTCCAAATATGGGGTCCATCTTAAGTGCCTGAGCTATAGCGAGTTCTGCTGCTACAATCCTATCGAAGTTTCCTTCATCATTATATTGGATGATTTCTTCAAGAAGCATTGGGTCAAACATCTTGCTCACACCTGTAACTTCTTTAGTTATATTTCCCTCATCATCCTTTTCAGAATAAATAACATCCTCCATATATCTTTTCAGACATGTATGTAGGTAGTCAATTATTTTCTGAGCTGATCTGTGAATACCAAATTCTCTTTTCACTGTAGTGTTTGGTATCACTTCTAACAACCATTGTGGTTGTTTCTCTAGATAGTGTGCATCACCCTTGCTTTTCATGTATTCGATGAAAGAAATATCATCATTCTCACAAAGAGCCCTAGCGTTATAATATTTAATTAGTAGTCTAGCCTGTTCTTCCCACGTTTCCTTCTTATCAGGTCTTGCACAATACGAAGCTACGAACATATCCTGATATTTTTCACCAGTGAGATCGTGCATCCTCTTGTAAATATACACAGAACCTAGTGAAGTTGAATACTTTGCCTGTCCTTGTCTATAAGGGTCAACTCCTGCAACGTATAATCCATAAGGAGGATTCTCTATAGGAAACTCATATATCACTATAGGAGCATCTTTAGCATCTGTACTTTTTAGTGGGAAGTTTGTAATAGGCATCTTGTCTGTAAACTCATGTCCTATCTTTCCTTCATCACTAAATAATATAACAGGGGTGCCAGTTCTTTCGTTCTGTAGCAACCTGATCTTCTGTCTTTTAGC
>RFVJ01000457.1 GCA_009928125.1 Betaproteobacteria bacterium | reverse complement strand
GCCGATCTCAATTGGATGCGCGCCATGTCGGGCTACAGCTGGGAAGAAAACCGAGCTGACGCCCAAAAGTTGGCCGACATGCTGTGGACCTTGGACCAATGCCCGGTGCCCATCGTGGGCCGCTTGCAAGGCGATTGCTACGCAGGTGGCATGGGCTTGGCCTCGGTGTGCGATGTGCTGATTGCCTCCGACAACGTCACTTTCTGTTTGTCGGAAGCGCGCTTGGGTTTGTTGCCAGGCACCATCAGTCCGTATGTGGTGCGTGCCATGGGTGCGCAAGCAGCCAAGCGCTACATGGTGACGGCCGAACGATTTTCTGCCAGCCAAGCACACGCCATGGGCATGGTGCACGAGCTTTGCACGGCCGAATCTTTGGACGCCAAAGTGGCCGAGATCGTCAACACCTTGTGTGGCAATGGCCCGCAGGCATTGCGCGCCTGCAAGCGCTTGGTGCAAGACGTGACCGATCGCGTGATTGACGAAACACTGCGCGCAGAAACAGCCAGACGCATTGCCGACATCCGTGCCAGCGATGAGGGCAAAGAGGCACTGAACACATTTCAAGAATTCAAAGATCAGACAGCAGGCTTACCATGTTCAAAAAAATCCTCATTGCCAATCGCGGCGAAATTGCGTGCCGTGTGGCAGCCACAGCCCAACGCATGGGCATTCAAACCGTGGCGGTGTATTCCGATGCAGACGCCAATGCCAAACATGTGGCGGCATGTGACGAAGCCATTCATGTGGGCGGCGCCGCACCCAAAGACAGCTACTTGCGCTGGGAGGCCATCATTGAAGCCGCCAAGGCCACGGGTGCCCAAGCCATTCACCCCGGCTACGGTTTCTTGAGCGAGAACGAAGCCTTTGCGGAGGCCTGCGCCAAAGCGGGCTTGGTCTTCATTGGCCCCCCTGCATCCGCCATCCAAGCCATGGGCCTGAAAGCCGAGTCCAAACAGCTGATGGAAAAGGCCGGTGTGCCTTTGGTGCCGGGCTACCACGGGGCCGATCAAAATCCAGAGTTGCTCAAGCGCGAGGCCGATCGCATTGGCTACCCTGTCTTGATCAAAGCCAGTGCCGGCG
>RFVJ01000456.1 GCA_009928125.1 Betaproteobacteria bacterium | reverse complement strand
TGAGACTTCAGCTTCTCAAAGTTTTCCTGACCCACACCGTCCACAAACCAACGCGTGGTGATCATGCCGGGACACACCGCATTCACCCTCACCTCGGGTGCCAGTGTGCGCGCCAAATGCAGCGTCATTGAATTCATGGCACCCTTTGAAGCGATGTAGGGAATGCTGGAGCCAATGCCCAAGGCACCAGCGACAGAAGACACATTGACGATGCAACCTTGCGCAGCCTTCAAATGCGGCACACAGGCACGCACCATTTGAAAGGTGCCCAACACATTTTGGCCTCTGCTTCACTTTTGGAATAGTTGATGACCACGTTGTAGCCACGCTGCGCCAAGCCCAATGCGGTTGCGGCCCCCACACCCGTTGCCGAACCTGTGACCAATGCCACTTTTTTGTTTGTCATCGTGTTTTCCTTGCTTGCGAAATCCTTGATCTGTATCAAGTCTGAATGTAATCAGTTCCCTATCATTTCACAACACTTTGAAAGTTCACTATGAAATTATTGGTCGCAACCGACGGTTCAAAAGCTTCAGAAGGCGCCATGAAATATGCAGCCCGACTCTTCAAGAGTTTCAGCGCAAACAGTCACATCACAGTGATCACTGTGCAAGATGACAGCAGCTTGAGGCTGTTTAAAAAACATACCCCCAAGGGCGCTGTCGAAGATTACCTTCGCGAAGGTGCCGACAAAAATTTGGCTTGGGCGGTCAAATACCTGAACAAAATCAAATTGCCGCATGACATGGCCATTCGCTACGGTCATCCCAGCGAGCAAATCATCAAAGAGGCCAAGGCAGGCAAGTTTGACATGATCATCATGGGCACCAAAGGTCGTTCCTCTTGGGCCGACACCACCATTGGCTCAGTGGCCCAGCGCGTTGTGGGCACCTCAAAGACCCCCGTCTTGTTGGTCAAAGACTGAAACAAATCAAGGCCTGTTGGCAAGCCAAATTACCTGCACATTTTTTGAATTATCCTTGGTGCTTCACTAAGGATTTTTCATGAAAATCTCGAGGTTGTTTCAACCCAAAAATCCTATCTTTTGGATTTTGGTCGCGCTCAACTTGGTCTCGTTGG
>RFVJ01000455.1 GCA_009928125.1 Betaproteobacteria bacterium | reverse complement strand
ACGGCCCATGGCTTGACTGTCCGAGCTGAACATGCTGATGGCACCCAAGTCATGCAAGATGTCTTCGGCCGCAATGGTTTCTTTGCGGATGCGACTTTCGGCAAATGCCAAGTCCTCTGCAATGGCCGGGTCTAAGTGATGGCAAACCATCAGCATGTCCACGTGTTCGTCGAGGGTGTTGATGGTGTAGGGGCGTGTCGGGTTGGTCGAAGAGGGCAACACATTGGCTTCGCCCACCACTTTCAAAATGTCGGGGGCATGTCCGCCGCCTGCACCTTCAGTGTGAAAGGTGTGGATGGTGCGCCCTTTGAAAGCAGCCACGGTGTCTTCCACAAAACCTGACTCGTTCAAGGTATCGGTGTGGATGGCCACTTGGACATCGGTTTCTTCGGCCACGTTCAAGCAGTTGTCGATGGCGGCTGGTGTGGTTCCCCAGTCTTCGTGAAGCTTCAAGCCAATGGCGCCTGCATGGATTTGTTCATGCAGTGCGCCGGGCAAAGCCGCATTCCCTTTGCCAAGAAATCCCAAGTTCATGGGAAAGGCATCAGCCGCTTGCATCATGCGCTCGATGTTCCATGCGCCGGGTGTGCAGGTGGTGGCAAAGGTGCCGGTGGCGGGACCTGTGCCGCCACCAATCATGGTGGTCACGCCGCTGGCCAAAGCTTCTTCAATTTGCTGAGGGGCAATGAAGTGAATGTGCGTGTCGATGCCGCCAGCTGTGACGATGTTGCCCTCGCAGCTGATGACCTCGGTGCCAGGGCCAATGATGATGTCAATGCCAGGCTGGGTGTCGGGGTTGCCAGCTTTGCCAATGGCCACAATGCGGCCGTCTTTGAGGCCAATGTCGGCCTTCACAATGCCCCAATGGTCGATGATCAAGGCGTTGGTCATGACCGTGTCGACAGCGCCGCCTGCTTGTGGGCCTGTCCCCTTGCCATCGCGTGTGCGCTGGGATTGCGACATGCCGTCGCGAATGGTTTTGCCGCCGCCAAATTTGGCTTCTTCCCCGTAGCCGCCTGCCAACAAGGTGAAGTCTTTTTCAACTTCGATCAACAAGTCGGTGTCGGCCAAGCGAACTCGG
>RFVJ01000454.1 GCA_009928125.1 Betaproteobacteria bacterium | reverse complement strand
TGCCCAGAAGACGCCATTGAGTTGATTCCTCGGTTCTTGCGCACACCTGAGCGCAAGCAAGCGCAAGTTTTGAACCAATCGCAACCTTATGGTTGCGTGAAATGCGGCAAACCTTTTGGCACCCTTAAGGCCATCGAAGCCATGTTGGGCAAATTGGCAGGCCACAGCATGTTCCAAGGTGCCGCTTTAGAGCGTCTCAAAATGTGTGGTGATTGCCGCGTCATCGACATTTATTCCAATTCGGATGAGGCCAAGATTGCCAATATCCCTCCTAAATCTTGAAGAAATCCAAATGACTTCTAACCTGTCATCGTCCTCAGCCCTTGATGAAGAAACGGCGCGTGCAGAAATATATGGCTTGCTGGCCCAATTGTTTTATCAAGTGCCCAGTCCTGATTTGTTGGCACAACTGCGGGTTGCTGTGACGGATGCGCCCGTGGCCGGTGGATTTTTAGAAGAACCATGGCGTCAACTTGTCGCTGCATCGCGAGTGTCAACTGATGCTGACATTGCATCAGAGTACAACCATTTGTTTGGCGGTGTGGGCAAGCCTGAAATTTACCTATACGCCTCGCACTATGTCAGTGGCTTTCTCAACGACAAGCCGGTTGCCAGATTGCGTGAAGACTTGACCGCGCTGGGTTTGGAGCGAGACGACAGCATGTCGGAAACCGAGGACCATTTTGCATGCCTTTGTGAAGTGATGCGCTACCTCATTGCGGGCGATGATGTGGCCGTTTCCAACCTCACGCAGCAACGTGAGTTCTTCGCCAAGCACGTTCAACCCTGGGCTCATGAGATGCTGGATTTCATTTTGAAGCACCCCAGAGCGCAGTTCTTTGCTCAACTTGCTGCGTTCACCCAGGCATTCTTGAACATCGAGACCCAAGGCTTTGATTTGCTGACTTGAAAATTCTTAAGCTGTAAAACTCACAAACATAAGGGTTTCCCCATTGTTGCAAGAACTCAAACTGTTACTATCAACTGGGTATGCAAAGTATTTCCTAAGCATCTCACAAGGAAACATTCATGAGTACGCAAAACCCTAAAGTTTCTCGCCGCACATTGTTTGCTGGCGCAGGCACA
>RFVJ01000453.1 GCA_009928125.1 Betaproteobacteria bacterium | reverse complement strand
GCCGACTACTGGATGCCGATGGACCAGTACATTGGCGGCATTGAGCACGCCATTTTGCACTTGCTCTATGCGCGCTTCTGGACCAAAGTGATGCGCGATTTGGGCTTGGTCAAAGTGGACGAGCCCTTCACCAAATTGCTCACGCAAGGCATGGTGTTAAACCATATTTATTCACGTCGTACCGACAAAGGTGGCAAAGATTATTTCTGGCCACACGATGTGGAGCATGTGCTGGCCGACGACGGCAAAGTGATCGGTGCGCGTTTGAAAAATGCCGTGGGCGATTTGCCCGTGGGCACTGCCATCGACTACGAAGGCGTGGGCACCATGTCCAAGTCGAAAAACAACGGCGTTGATCCGCAAGACCTGATTGAAAAATACGGCGCCGACACCGCGCGCCTGTACACCATGTTCACCGCACCGCCCGAAGCCACCTTGGAGTGGAACGACGCGGCCGTGGAAGGCAGCTACCGCTTTGTGCGCCGTGTGTGGAACTATGCGGTCAAAGTCGAAAGTGCTTTGAAAGTGGGCCTTACCGTCGACCGCTCACAGCCCATCACCTTCAGCGCCGAAGCCAAAAAACTTCGCCTCGAAATTCACTCGGTGTTGCGCCAAGCCAATTACGACTACGAGCGCATGCAATACAACACCGTGGTGTCGGCACTCATGAAGATGCTCAACACACTGGAAGATTCGCCCCTTTCTGCCTCAACTGATGTGAACGACAACGCCGCCTTGGCCGAGTGCTATTCCATCTTGCTGCGCGTGATGTACCCCGCTTGCCCGCACTTGGCTTTCCAGTTGTGGAACGAATTGGGCTACGGCGCGTGCTGCGGCGATTTGCTCGACGTGGCGTGGCCAGGCGTGGACGAAACGGCTTTGCAGCGCGACGAGATTGAACTCATGTTGCAAATCAACGGCAAGTTGCGTGGCTCGCTCACAGTGCCTGCAAACGCAGACAAAGCGGCCATTGAACAAGCGGCAGCAGCACACGAGCAAGTGACCAAGCAAGGCACGCCGCCAAAGAAAATCATTGTGGTGCCTGGCCGTTTGGTCAATGTGGTGCTGTAAAGCGCATCGCTCAAAGTCGACCAACACGCGCACCATGA
>RFVJ01000452.1 GCA_009928125.1 Betaproteobacteria bacterium | reverse complement strand
CATGCGAGTCTTCATTCGCGTTTAGCATTGAGCCCAATGAGTTTTCTCATTAACCCTTTTTGTTCAACCAACCTTAAGTAAAACCATGTCACTCATCAACACACAAGTTCAGCCCTTCAAAAACCAAGCTTTCCACAATGGCAAGTTCATTGAAGTTACAGAAGCCAGTCTCAAAGGCAAGTGGAACGTGTTCATTTTCATGCCAGCTGCTTTTACCTTCAACTGCCCTACAGAAATTGAAGACGCTGCTGAAAACTATGCAGCCTTCCAAAAGGCCGGTGCAGAGGTCTACATCGTGACCACCGACACACACTTCTCACACAAAGTGTGGCACGAGACATCCCCTGCAGTGGGCAAAGCCAAGTTCCCATTGATCGGCGACCCTACACACAAATTGACACGTGCATTTGGCGTGCACATTGAAGAAGACGGCCTGGCTTTGCGCGGTACCTTCGTGATCAATCCAGACGGCATCATCAAGACCATGGAAGTGCACTCCAATGAAATCGCACGTGACGTGTCTGAAACACTGCGCAAGTTGACAGCTGCTCAGTACACAGCCGCTAACCCAGGTCAAGTTTGCCCCGCTAAGTGGAAAGAAGGCGCTAAGACTTTGACACCTTCTTTGGACTTGGTCGGCAAGATCTAATTTCCAAACCTTCAATGCCCTGGCAACAGGGCGTTGTGGGAAGGGCATACATGTTAGACGACACACTCAAATCGCAATTGCAAACCTACTTGGGCATGTTGCGAAGCCCCATCCGCTTGGTCGCTACTTTGGACGACAGCGAAACAGGTGTGGAAATGCGCAGCCTGCTCGAAACCATTGTGAGTTTGTCAGACAAAGTGTCATTGGACACCTTTGGTAGCGACGCCCGCAAACCATCCTTTGTGGTGGCGCGAGAAGGCGAAACTCAGGGTGTGCGTTTTGCAGGCTTGCCCTTGGGTCACGAGTTCACCTCTTTGGTCTTGGCCTTGCTGTGGACGGGTGGTCACCCCCCTAAAGTTGAACAAGATGTGCTGGACGCCATCAAAGCCTTGGATGGCGACTTCAATTTTGAGGTCTACATGTCTTTGTCCTGCCACAACTGCCCCGACGTGGTGCAGGC
>RFVJ01000451.1 GCA_009928125.1 Betaproteobacteria bacterium | reverse complement strand
TGAACGTTGGCTTGGTGGCCACGTTTGCGGCATCGATAGAGTCCATGCGCGAAGAGTTCATGGCCATGACGTCGCATCTGAACCGTGTTGTCAATTTGCATGGCGTGCATGTGCCGCTGGCCATGGAGGCTTTGGCCAAGGGTCAAGCCCAAGCGCACGATCAACGCATTGCAGTGGGCATTGAAAACATGCCCACGTGTGATGTCATCATGCTGGCGCAATTTTCAATGGCCGCTGCGCAAACGCTGGCGCAAACCAAAACCAGCGCGCCAGTGTTGACCAGTCCTGACTGTGCAGTGATGGCGCTCCAACAACGGATGAACAATGTCTGAATACAGGGTCAGTTTTTCGCAGCTTGAAGCGTTCATCACGCAAGCCATGGTGTCCTTGGGCTTGCCCCCCGAAGACGCCCAAACGGTGGGCCACTTGATGGCCGAAGCCGACATGCAAGGCTCGGACGGCCACGGTGTGATTCGATTGGTGCCCTATGCCAAACGCATCTTGGCGGGCGGTATGAATTTGAAGCCCCACATTCGGGTGGTGCAAGAACGAACAGCCATGGCCTTGATCGATGGCGACAATGGCATGGGCCATTTGGTGATGAAGCGCGCCACCGAATTGGCCATTCAAAAAGCCAAAAGCTCAGGCATTGCGTGGGTGGGCAGTCGCCTGAGCAACCACGCGGGCCCTGCATCGCTGTATGCACGCATGGCCTTGCAACACGACATGATCGGTTTGTATTTTGCAGTGGGCAATGCCAACCATTTGCCACCCTGGGGCGGCTTGGACATGTTGTTGTCGACCAACCCCATCGCCGCGGCCATTCCCAGTGGCAAGGAAGTTCCCATTGTGCTTGACATGGCCACCACGGTGGCAGCCTATGGCAAAGTCAAAGCCAAAGCGCAACGCGGTGAAATGATGCCTGAAGGTTGGATGATCGACCGCCAAGGCAAGCCCTTACTGGACCCCACCAAAAGCGACGAAGGTTTCTTGTTGCCCATTGGCGGCTACAAAGGCTATGGTTTGTCGCTGGTGGTGGGCATTTTGGCGGGCACCTTGAACGGTGCCGCCATGGGCAGTCAGGTGATTGACTTCAACAAAGATTTCGT
>RFVJ01000046.1 GCA_009928125.1 Betaproteobacteria bacterium | reverse complement strand
CTCAGACAAGTCTGCGCTGTAGACACTGGGCAAAGGCTTGCCCACTTTGTTGAGCACATCGTCAATGCCGTGCTCTGCCACTGTGGCTTTGTCGGCCTTCTCAGCAGAAAAGCAAATGCCTTTCATGTTGTGGCCCAACAATTGGCGCAATTTGTCTTTGGCCGTGACCACCGCCATCTTGCAGCCTGCATCGGCCAAAGCAGCCAACAAAGACGGCGCGCGCAACCACTTGGGATCGTTCATCATCACTTCAACGTTGTTGGCACTGTCGTACAGATAGTTTCCACAGATGCCATGCACACTGGGCGGCACACCTGTCACGATCGACAAATTGTTGGGGTTGGTGAAACTGGGCACCACACAATCGGCGTGCAAACCTGTGCCGTGTGCCAGCACTTTTTTCATCCATGGCATGTGACCGCCTGCCACGGCTTGACCCAAATAGTCGGGTTCACAGCCATCCACACAAACCACCACCACAGGTTGTTTGGGCATTTGGTAAGAGCGATTGTTCACTTGCATGAATTTTTCCTTTTAGGGCGCTTTGCGCTCTGAATATTTGACGTAATTGCGAAGGGTTCTTTCACGGCTCATCAGCACATGCTGCCTGAGCGCTTCAGCAGATTGGGTCGCATTGCGAGCTTCAATCGCATTCAAGATGTCTCGGTGTTCATTGACCGATGTCACCAACAATGCATGGTCTGAGAAATTGCGGCGCCGAAACAAACTCAACTGTTGCCCGCATAGGCCACCATGCACTCATGAAATTCCACATTCAAGCGGTAGTAAGTGGCTTCGTCTTCGACCTTGACGGCGTGCTCCATTTGGGTCACCAAGGTTCGCAAATGCGACACCTGTGCTTCTGTCGCATTGGCAGCCAAGGTACTGCCCACATGTGCTTCCATCATGGCGCGCAAGTCAAAGATCTCCAAGGCTTCTTCCAATGGAATTTGCCGGACATACACGCCACGGTTTTTCTCAAGTTGCACCAAGCCGACCTCTTCCAGCACGCGGAAAGCTTCACGTACCGGACCCCTTGACACGCCGAGACGCTCAGCGAGGGCCGCCTCCGTCAGTTTGTCGCCAGGGCCCAGTTCGCCCTCATTGATCAAGCGCTCAATCTCCTGCTGCACAGCACCCGTGAGCGAGTGTTTTTGCAGCAAGGAAATGGTGGCATTGGCCTCACTGACGCTTGAAAGCGCGGTTGGCGAGAGATCAGTTTCGATCGGCATGCACCGAATTTGATCACAACTTGGTCGATTGTCAACAATTTACAAAAAACAATTGACATGCATTAAATCTTCGATTCCAATGATTTTCACGGGCTTGTCACAGCGCTGTCACAGCGTGCGTGGAAAGTAGTTGGTTTTAACTTGATAAGGATGACGTATGCGCGCACTTTACAAATCGGCCCTTCTCGTGGGCGGACTGTTGCTGGGCTCGATGGCCTGGGCTCAAAAAACACAACTGCTGGTCTATACAGCATTGGAAGTTGACCAATTGAAAGCCTACCAAGAAGGCTTTAACAAGGTCTACCCCGACATCGAACTCAAATGGGTGCGCGACTCGACAGGGGTGATCACCGCCAAACTGCTGGCCGAAAAAGCCAACCCCCAAGCGGATGCCGTGATGGGCGTTGCTGCCACCAGCCTCGAGTTGATGAACAAAAACGGCATGCTCGAACCCTACGCCCCCCTCAATTTGGACGCCATCATGCCGCAGTACCGCGACAAGGCCAACCCACCTGCCTGGTGGGGAATGGACGTCTGGGGTGCCACCATTTGCTTCAACACCATTGAAGCCAAAAAACGCAACATCCCCAAACCTGAAACATGGAAAGACCTGACCAAACCTGTTTACAAGGGTCAGGTTGTCATGCCCAACCCCGCTTCAAGCGGCACAGGTTACTTTGACGTCATTGCATGGCTCACCTTGTTTGGCGACCAAAACGGCAAAGGCGGCGGTTGGAAGTACATGGACGCTTTGCACGAAAACATTGCGCAGTACACCCACTCCGGCTCTAAGCCTTGCAACATGGCCTCCAGCGGCGAATACGTGGTGGGCATTGCCTTTGAATACCGCGCCAACGCCAACAAAGCCAAGGGCGCTCCCATCGACTTGGTCTTCCCCAAAGAAGGCTTGGGTTGGGACTTGGAGTCTTTTGCGATTCACAAAGGCACCAAGAAATTGGACGCCGCCAAGAAGTTGGCCGATTGGGCCTCCAGCAAAGATGCCATGAAACTCTACGGCAAAAATTTTGCCATCACCGCACACCCTGGCGTGGCAGACCCCTTGCCCAACATCCCCAAGGACTACGAGTCACGCTTGGTGAAGTTGGACTTCAAATACGCCGCAGAACAACGTGAGCGCATTCTGAATGAGTGGAATGCACGTTACAACGGCAAATCTGAAAAGCGTTAATTTTCACCCAACGGCCGCCTGGCCTTGCCAAGGCGGCCTTTTTGTGGGTCACTCATGTCTGCAAGTCCCTATCTTTCGCTCCAACACCTTCACAAAGCCTTTGGCAACTTTGTTGCCTTGCAAGACATCAACTTGGACATCGTTCCAGGTGAATTGGTTTGCTTCTTAGGCCCCTCAGGCTGCGGCAAAACCACCCTGCTTCGCATCATTGCGGGACTTGAAGTCCAAACGCGTGGCGTGATTTTTCAAGATGGCAAAGACATTTCAAGCGCCCATCCCGCAGAGCGAGATTACGGCATCGTGTTTCAAAGTTACGCCTTGTTTCCCAACCTCAGCATTGCCGACAACGTCGCCTATGGTTTGGTGAATCGCAAAGTGGCCCGCGACGTCGTTGAAAAACGCGTTCAAGAATTATTGACATTGGTGGGCCTGCCTGGCAGCGGCGCCAAATACCCCAGTCAACTGTCTGGCGGGCAGCAACAACGCATTGCTTTGGCACGCGCCTTGGCCACTTCGCCAGGCTTGCTGTTGCTCGATGAACCTTTGTCAGCCCTCGACGCGCTGGAGCGGGTTCGACTGCGCGAAGAAATCAGATCTTTGCAACAAAGCTTGGGCGTGACCACCATCATGGTGACGCACGATCAAGAAGAAGCGTTGAGCATGGCCGATCGCATTGTGGTCATGAACCATGGTTGCATTGAACAAGTGGGCACGCCCACCGAAATTTACAGAGAACCTGCCAGTGCTTTTGTGGCAGATTTTGTGGGCCAAGTGAACGTCTTGGACGGCACCGTTTCAGGTCAAGAATTGCAACTGGGCGACATGCGAATTCCGCTGCAAGACATCCACGCATCGCACCATCCAGCAGGCCCTGTCAAAGTGTATTTGCGGCCAGAGGATGTTTTGGCCCGCCCCATCTTGGCGGGTGATGCATGTGTCTTTCAAGCTCGCATCCAAGAGGTTGAATTCTTGGGTGCGTTTTGCCATGTGCATGTGATGGCACCCGCAATCTCTCCACAAGCACTCACCGTTTATTTGTCTCTGAATTTTCTTGCAGAACAAAACTTGCAAGCTGGCTCCAGCATTC
This sequence comes from Betaproteobacteria bacterium, assembly GCA_009928125.1. Classification (GTDB taxonomy): domain Bacteria; phylum Pseudomonadota; class Gammaproteobacteria; order Burkholderiales; family Burkholderiaceae_C; genus Limnohabitans_A. The sequence goes on along the minus strand of RFVJ01000046.1, from coordinate 8,161 downwards.
CTCTCAAACTGATGCCTGAGCGCATCAAATTGTTTTAAAGCAGGCATGACGCTCGCACTGACTCACGTCAAACAACGCATCCATTGGAGCGAGTGGTTTGGCTTTGCTGGACTGGCCCTGGTCCTGCTCATCCTCCTGGCCTTTTTGGCAGCACCTTTGCTGGCCATCTTGCAACAAGCCGCACAAGATGATCAGGGCCAGTTTGTGGGACTTCGCAACTTCATCAGTTACCTGCAATCGCCATCGCTGTTAGACAGCTTGTGGAACAGCGTGTGGGTGTCACTTTTGGTCACTTTCATTGTGGTGCCCTTGGCTTTTGTGTTTGCCTATGCACTGACGCGAAGTTGCATGCCGGGCAAAACTTTGTTCAGATCGATCAGTTTGATCCCTCTGCTTGCGCCCTCTTTGTTGTCAGCCATTTCCCTCATTTATTGGTTTGGCAATCAAGGTGTTTTGAAAGATGCGATGCAAACCGTTGGCATTTCGCAAATCTACGGTCCTGCAGGCGTGGTGATTGCAGAATGCTTTGCCGTCTTTCCGCATGTGCTGATGATTTTGGTGACTGCGCTGGCGCTGGCCGATGCACGCCTTTATGAAGCGGCCGACGCACTGGGCACCAGCTCGCAGCGCAAATTCTTCACCATCACTTTGCCTGGCGCCAAGTATGGCTTGATCTCTGCGGCCTTGGTGAGCTTCACCTTGGTCATGACCGACTTCGGCATTCCCAAAGTCATTGGTGGCAATTTCAACATGATGGCCACCGATATTTTCAAATTGGTGATTGGTCAACAAGATTTTTCCAAAGGCTCGGTGGTGGCGCTGCTGCTGCTCTCTCCTGCCGTCTTGAGTTTTGCCGTTGATCGCTATGTCAGCGCAAGGCAAACTGCCATGCTGAGTGCTCGCGCAGTCGCCTATCAACCCAAACCCGATGTGCGGCACGATGCCATCATGCTGATGTATTGCGCCCTGATTGCCGTCCTGATGCTGGCCATGTTGGGCATGGCTGTGTTTGCCTCTTTTGCCAGCTTTTGGCCCTATGACCTGAGCCCCAGCCTGCGTCATTACACCTTGGGTTTGGTGGATGGCGAGGTGGGAGAAGGCTTCGTCAACAGCCTCAAGATGGCCAGTGGCACCGCTTTCTTTGGCACCTTGCTGGTGTTTGTCACGGCCTACTTGCTTGAAAAAACAAAAGGCATGAATGCAGTGCGCGCACCGCTTCAATTGCTGGCCGTGATACCCATGGCTGTGCCTGGTTTGGTTTTGGGCTTGGGCTATATCTTTTTCTTCAACATGCCCAGTAACCCCTTGCACGGCATGTACCAAAGCATGGCCTTGCTCACCCTGTGCACCATCGTTCACTTTTACACCACGGGGCACCTCACGGCCACCACCGCTTTGAAATCTTTGGATGCCGAATTTGAATCGGTCAGTGCCTCGCTCAAAGTACCGTTTTACAAAACTTTTTGGCGTGTCACCCTGCCTATTTGTACGCCAGCCATGGTTGACATTGCGCGCTACTTTTTCATCAATGCCATGACCACCATCTCGGCCGTGGTGTTTTTGTATTCACCCGAAACCAAAGTTGCCTCCATTGCCATTTTGAATTTGGACGAGGCTGGCGACATTGGTGCCGCCGCCGCCATGGCGGTGCTCATTGGTTTAATTTCCACCGTGGCCACTTTGTTCTTTGCGCTCTTAAGCTGGTTCGTTGACCGACGAACTCAGGCTTGGCGCGTTCGATAATGGCGCACTTCATTCTCACGCATCCATTCAACGACAGAGACATTCTCACCATGCAACGCGAAGCCATCCTTCTCACCCCTGGCCCCCTCACCACCACCTTGCGCACCAAGCTGGCCATGCTGCGAGATTGGGGTTCTTGGGACAGTGACTTCATTGCCGTCACTGCGCGTGTGCGCAAGAGTTTGCTCAATGTGATTCAGGGTCAAGCGACCCATGTGGTGGTGCCCCTGCAAGGCAGCGGCACTTTCAGCGTGGAAGCGGCTGTGGCCACAGTGGTTCCCCCCAGCGGTCATATTTTGGTCTTGGACAACGGCGCCTATTGCAAACGTGCAGCCAAAATTTCCACCATGATGGGGCGAAAAACCACCTTGGTTCCCACACCTGAAGACAAAGCCGTCTCACCCATTGAACTTGAAGCCTTGCTCATCAAAGATCCCAGCATCACGCACGTGGTCTTGATTCACTGCGAAACAGGCGCAGGCGTTTTGAATCCGCTGCACGCTGTGGCCCAAGTTTGCGAAAAGCACAACAAAGGCTTGATTGTCGATGCCATGAGCTCGTTTGCCGCCATTGAAATTGATGCGCGCACCACCCGCTTCGACGCCCTCATAGCAGCCAGTGGCAAATGCCTGGAAGGCGTTCCGGGCATGGGTTTTGTATTCATTCGCAAAGCCATATTGGACAGCTGTGCTGGCAACAACACCTCGCTGGCCATGGACTTGCACGACCAGTATGTGTACATGGAAAAAACGGGCCAGTGGCGATTCACCCCTCCCACCCATGTGATGGTGGCTTTGGCTGAAGCCATTCAGCAGTTCGAAGACGAAGGCGGCCAACCAGCTCGCCTGAAGCGCTATCAAAGCAATTACCAAACTTTGATCGAAGGCATGGCCGCATTGGGCTTCAAACCTTATCTTGATCCTTCAGTGCAAGCGCCCATCATCGTTACCTTCCATGCACCGGCGGATGCCAACTACGAATTTAGAAAATTCTACGAAGCCGCCAAAAAGCATGGCTTCATTTTGTACCCTGGCAAGCTGACTGAAATTGAAACCTTCCGTGTGGGTTGCATTGGCGCCATCGGCCCTCTTGAAATGCAGCAAGCCGTGCATGCCGTGGCACTCACATTGAAAGAATTGGGCATCGCCAGCGGCGCACCCGCTTGATCATTCTGAGCGCATTGAATTTGTAAAGGAAAGACCATGGCCACCTCCAAAGTACACCCCGCACTCAAAGCGCTTGAAAAAAGTGGCGCTCAAAAAGTCAAAGTGGCGGTGAGTGACATCGACGGCATTTTGCGTGGGAAATATTTGCACATCGACAAATTCAAAGGTGCCGCAGAACCTTATCCTGCAGGTGGCTTTGGTTTTTGTGACGTGGTGTTTGGCTGGGACTCGTCCGATCAGTGCTACGACAACACCACCGTCACAGGCTGGCAACATGGCTTTCCAGATGCCCTGGCGCGCTTGGACTTGAACACAGCGCGCCATGTACCTTGGGACAACAACGTGCCCTTCTTCATGGGCGAGTTTGTGAACAGCGACGGCACGCCCCACCCTTTGTGCCCACGCCAAACTTTGAAGAAGGTTTTGAAGCGCGCCGAAAAATTGGGCGTGAACCCCATGTGCGGCATGGAGTTTGAATGGTTCAATTTTTTAGAAGACTCGCATTCATGGCAGCACAAAAAGGGAATCGACCCAACGCCCTTAACGCCCGGCATGTTTGGATACTCCTTGCTGCGCATGAATCAAAATCGCGAGTTCTTCAACGCCATCCAAGATGAAATGCAGCAGTTTGGGGTTCCGATTGAAGGCTTGCACACCGAGACGGGCCCCGGCGTTTACGAGGCCGCCATTGCCTTCAGCGATGCGCTGACACAAGCCGACCGCGCCATCTTGTTCAAAACAGGCACCAAAGAAATTGGTGCACGCTTTGGCATCATGCCCAGCTTCATGGCCAAGTGGAACGCCGCACTGCCAGGTTGCAGCGGTCACATTCACCAAAGCCTGAGCGATGGCAAAAAGAATTTGTTTGCCGACGCCAAAGGCCGTCATGGCATGAGCAAAGTGTTTGAAAGTTACTTGGCAGGTCAAGTCGCCCACCTGATGGAATTTGCGCCCATGTTCTGGCCCACCATCAACAGCTACAAGCGCTTGGTGGATGGTTTCTGGGCCCCGGTCAAACCCACTTGGGGCATCGACAATCGCACAGCCAGTTTCCGTGTTATTTCGGGCTCGCCCAAATCGACACGCCTCGAAACACGTTGCCCAGGCGCCGACGTCAACCCATATCTGGCCATGGCAGCCGTCATTGCCGCCGGTTTGGATGGCGTGGAAAAAGGCATGAAGCTCACCGCGCCGGCCATCCATGGCACCAATGGCGGCGCTGAGAACATTCCCCGTGCACCTCGCACACTGATCGAAACCACCCGCAATTTCCAACAGTCCAAAGTGGCACGCGATTGGTTAGGCGATACATTTGTGGATCACTTTGCAGCCACCCGTGAATGGGAATGGCGCCAGTGGCTCGATGGCGTGACCGATTGGGAACTCAAGCGCTATTTCGAAATCATTTAATTTTTAAGATCACACGGAACACTTTCATGCGCATTGATAAATTTTCCTTCCCTACCCCCATTCACTTTGGCGTTGGCGCTCGCAAACTGGTGGGTCCACATTTGAGAGATCTGGGCTACAAGCGTCCTCTCATCGTGACCGACAAAGCCATGGCCGACCTGCCCCTGATGGCCGAGTTCATCGGCCACTTGACTGGCTTGGATGTCGCCGTTTACGCAGGCGTGCATGGCAATCCCACCGCCTCACAGGTGACGGCAGGCGGCGTGGCTTTCAAGGCGCACCAGGCCGATTGCGTGATTGGATTGGGTGGCGGTGCTTCATTGGATGTGGCCAAAGTGGTGGGCTTGTCAGCCACCCATGACGGCCCCATCTTAGAGTACGCATGGGACCATCCCAAGGTGCGCAGCATCTCGGGTGCTTTGCCTTACTTTGTGGCCTTGCCCACCACCTCCGGCACTGGGTCTGAAGTGGGCCGCTCCAGCGTGGTCAGTGAAGACGACACACACCAAAAGCGCGTCATTTTCCATCCCAAGTTGTTGGCACAAACGGTGTTTGCCGACCCAGAATTGACAGTGGGCTTGCCCGGCAAGATCACGGCGGCCACTGGCATGGATGCGCTGACGCACAACATCGAAAGCTACTTGTCTCCGGCCTACCACCCTTTGTGCGATGGCATCGCCTTAGAAGGCACCCGCATTGGCGCTGCAGCGCTGCACACCGCAGTCCACGAACCCAGCAACCTCAAAGCCCGCAGCGACATGATGATGTCGTCCATGATGGGCGCCATTGCGTTCCAAAAAGATTTGGGTGCCGTTCACTCTTGCGCGCATGCACTGGGTGCAGTGGTCGACATGCACCACGGCTTGGCCAATGCGCTGATGATCGATGTGGTCATGGCTTGGAACTACGAAGCTGTGCCCGAAAAATTCAACGAACTGGCCCATGTTTGCAACGTCAAAGGCGGTGGCAGTGCCTTCGTGGCATGGCTCAAAGAATTGAAAGCGTCCATCGGCATCACAGGCACCTTGTCTTCACATGGCGTCAAGCCCGAACACATGGCGCGCTTGGTCGAAATTGCCACCGCCGACATCTGCCATCAAACCAACCCACGTCCTTGCACTGCAGCCGATTTTGAGAAGCTGTTCAAGGCCGCCATGTAAGTGAAGGCTTGCGCGCTCATGTCCACACAAACCCAACGTCTCAAAATTGGCATCTCAGCTTGCTTTTTTCACCCAGACAACGAGCGCCCTATTTTCAAAGGCAAGACGCTTCAATACATTGAACAGTCTGTGGCGCATTGGGTCATGTCGCAAGGCGACTTGGCCGTCATGATTCCTTCGCCCGAGGGCGAAACGCAAGTGGGTGATGCACAGATTGCCGATTACGCCGACTGGTTAGATGGTGTGGTGCTGATGGGCGGCAGCGATGTGTGGCCAGGCAGTTACGGCGAAGAAGTCATGGACCCGCGCTGGACGGGCGACCGTGTACGTGATGCCTATGAAAAGAAATTGATTGAGGCCTTTGTCGCTGCAGGCAAACCTGTGTTGGGTGTGTGCCGTGGCATGCAAATGATCAACGTGGCGTTTCAAGGTCAACAGCATTCACCACCAAGCAGTGAAAGATTTGGCACCCAACTTTGTGGTGGAAGCCTACTGTCCACACGACCGTATTCCAGAAGCCATTCGGCACCAAGGCCAAGCTTATGTGGCCGCGGTGCAATGGCATCCAGAATTCCACAAGCCTGCATTGGGCACCCTGGACGACAGCCCCATCCTGACCGATTTTTTGAACGCAGCACGTCACAAGTCTGCCGCTTGAACAAGCCGCATTGATCAACACCGACATTGAACCCATTGGACTCCCATGAAACTGCTTGACGTCATCAACCCCGCCACTGAAGAACTGATCACCCAACTGCCCATTGACGACGGTGCTGCGGTGGCCATCAAAGCGCAAAAAGCGCGCAATGCACAAGCTTTCCGAGCTTTGGTACAAGCACAACTGGACGACCTTGCCAAAATCATGACGCAAGAAACTGGCAAACCTTTGGGCCATTCACGCAATGAACTGAATGGTTTCTTAGGCCGTGTTGATTTCTTTTTGTCTGAGGCTGAGGGCATTCTCAAAATCGAAACTGTCTTCAACCAAGACGGCATGTGCGAGCAAATTCAACACATTCCCCTCGGTTTGATTGGCAACATATCGGCTTGGAACTATCCCTGGTTTGTGGGGGGCAATGTGTTTGTACCAGGCTTGCTCATGGGCAATGCCATTTTGTACAAACCCTCCGAATTTGCGGCCATGAGTGGTCTGGCCATGGGCCGTTTGCTCCACGAAGCTGGCATCCCTGCGGATGTTTTTGCAACCCTGATTGGCGCCGCAGACACTGGCAACGCTTTGCTGGCACAGCAACTCGACGGCATGTTCTTTACGGGCTCTTTGGCCACTGGCCAACACATTGCCAACGTGATGGGCCCGCGCATGACCAAATTGCAATTGGAGTTGGGCGGCAAAGATCCCACCTATGTCTGCGCCGATGCAGACCCCATTGCAGCTGCGCAATCTTTGGCCGATGGTGCCATGTACAACGCAGGACAAAGCTGCTGCTCGGTGGAGCGCATTTATGTGCACGCCAGCATTCACGATCAGTTTGTCCAAGCCTTGGTCGACACCGTGCGCACTTTCAAAATGGGCGATCCGATGGCAGCCGACACCTACCTGGGGCCCCTGACCCGCGCACCTCAAATCAAAGTGCTGGAAGATCAAATTGCCGACGCCAAAGCCAAAGGCGCACGTTGTTTATTGGGGGGACAGCGCAGCAAAGGCCCCATGGGTGGCAAAGGCCATTGGTTTGAAGCCACCGTCTTTGACAACGTGAACCACAGCATGGCCTTGATGCGAGACGAAAGCTTTGGCCCCATCATCGGCATCCAAAAAGTCAGCGACGATGCAGAAGCTGTGCGCCTGATGAACGACACGCCCTATGGCTTGACTGCGGGTGTTTACACACCCAATGAACAACACGCACGCGATGTGCTGTCCCAAGTTCGCGCGGGTACGGTGTACTGGAACTGTTGCGATCGTGTCAGCCCTCGATTGCCATGGAGCGGCTACGGCCACTCGGGTGTCGGCCTGACCTTGTCACGTGAAGGCCTGGCCACCTTCACACGCCCCAAAGCTTGGCACCTGCGCAGCAACTGACATGCGCCTGGCCCTGTTTGACCTTGACCACACGCTACTCGATGGCGACAGCGATCAGTTGTGGTGTGACTTTCTGATCAAGCAAGGCTTGCTGGACCCCGTCATCTTTTCAGCCAAAAACGACGCCATGGCACGCGACTACAAATCAGGGGCTGTGGATGTGCAGGCCTTTTGTGAGTTCTACATCGGCACCTTGACCTTGAGGTCGCCTCAAGATTGGGAACCCCTGCGCCAAGAATTTTTGAGTGAGTGGGTGGTGCCGCGCTTGTGCGCTGGCGGCAAAGCGCAAATCCAATCTCACCAAGACAATGGCGACCGCGTGGTCATGACCACGGCCACCAACCGTTTCATCACCGAACTCACAGCAGCTCACATGGGTGTTCAAGATTTGATCGCCACAGAAGCCGAAGTCCATCAAGGCATGTTCACAGGGCGCACGCAAGGCGTTTTGAACATGCGCGAAGGCAAAGTGACACGCCTCAAAGCTTGGTGCAATGCGCAAAAATTGAATTGGGAACAACTGGAAACTTGGGGCTACAGTGACTCCATCAACGACCTCCCCTTGCTAGAGGCCGTCACGCACGCCACAGTGACGCAGGGCGATGTCAAGCTGCGCGCCGAAGCGGCCAAGCGAGGTTGGC
>RFVJ01000450.1 GCA_009928125.1 Betaproteobacteria bacterium | reverse complement strand
CCGAAACCTTGGCTGAAGAGGATGTCCTCAAGGCGCATGGGTTTCATGGCACAACTTCGCGCAGGTATTTGACGACCTTGAGATTTACTTCAAGGCCTTGAAACGCACGCGCTTGGGCTTGGCCCCCTCTTCGCCCAAACGTTTTTTCTTGTCGGCTTCGTACTCTTGGTAGTTGCCATCAAAGAACACCCACTGGCTGTCGCCTTCGGCGGCCAAGATGTGCGTGGCAATGCGGTCAAGGAACCAACGATCGTGGCTAATCACCATGACCGAGCCCGCAAACTCAAGCAAGGCATCTTCCAAGGCACGCAATGTTTCCACGTCCAAGTCGTTGGAGGGTTCGTCCAACAGCAATACGTTGCCGCCTTCGATCAGTGTTTTGGCCAAGTGCAAACGACCGCGCTCACCGCCAGACAACATGCCGACTTTCTTTTGCTGATCGCCACCGTTGAAGTTGAAGCGGCCGCAATACGCACGGCTTGGCATTTGGAATTTGCCGACAGTGATGATGTCGAGGCCACCGGACACATCTTCCCAAACGGTTTTTTCGTTCGACAAGTCGTCGCGGTTTTGGTCAACGAAGGCCATCTTCACGGTCTGACCGACCTTGATCGTGCCACTGTCGGGCTGTTCTTTGCCTGCAATCAGTTTGAACAGGGTTGACTTGCCGGCACCGTTCGGGCCGATGATGCCGACGATGGCGCCAGCGGGTACTTTGAAGCTGAGATTGTCGATCAGCAAACGGTCACCAAAGGACTTGCTGACGTTGGTGAATTCGAACACTTCATTGCCCAAACGCTCGGCCACGGGAATGAAAATTTCCTGGGTCTCATTGCGCTTTTGGTAGTCGTAGTCGCTCAATTCCTCGAAGCGAGCCAAACGGGCCTTGCTCTTGGCTTGACGGCCTTTGGGGTTAGAACGCGCCCATTCCAATTCTTTCTTCATGGCTTTGGTGCGAGCATCTTCAGTGCGCTGCTCTTGCTCCAAACGGGCTTCTTTTTGCTCCAGCCAAGTGGAGTAGTTGCCCTTGTAGGGAATGCCGTGGCCGCGGTCGAGTTCCAAAATCCATTCAGCCGCGTTGTCTAGGAAGTAGCGATCGTGGGTGATGGC
>RFVJ01000449.1 GCA_009928125.1 Betaproteobacteria bacterium | reverse complement strand
GCCATGAGCGACGAAACCATCATTGTTAAAAACCAAGGCACCATCTTTTTAGGTGGCCCACCCTTGGTCAAAGCGGCTACGGGCGAAGTGGTCAGTGCCGAAGATTTAGGCGGCGGCGATGTGCACACACGCCTCTCAGGCGTGGCCGATCATTTGGCGCAAAACGACGCGCATGCATTGGCCTTGGCGCGCCAAGCCGTGGGCTCTCTGAACAGAAAGAAAAACATCGACGTGCAACTGCGCGAACCCGTGGCGCCTTTGTACGAGAGCAAAGAAATCTACGGCGTCATTCCTGCCGACAGCCGCAAGCCCTACGACGTGCGTGAAATCATTGCGCGCATTGTGGACGGCAGCGAGTTTGCCGAATTCAAAGCACGCTTTGGCCCCACCTTGGTGTGCGGCTTTGCGCACATCGAAGGCATGCCCGTGGGCATCATTGCCAACAATGGCATTTTGTTTTCAGAGTCAGCGCTCAAAGGCGCGCACTTCATTGAACTGTGCTGCCAACGCAAAGTGCCTTTGGTCTTTTTGCAAAACATCACCGGCTTCATGGTGGGCCGCAAATACGAAAGCGAAGGCATTGCACGCAATGGCGCCAAGATGGTCACCGCCGTGGCCACGGCCAAGGTGCCCAAGTTCACCATCATCATTGGTGGCAGTTTTGGCGCTGGCAACTACGGCATGTGTGGCCGCGCCTTTGGTCCCCGCTTCTTGTGGATGTGGCCCAACGCGCGCATTTGCGTGATGGGCGGCGAGCAAGCCGCCGGCGTGTTGGCCACCGTCAAGCGCGATGGCATTGAAGCGCGCGGCGGTGCTTGGAGTGCCGAAGAAGAAGCGGCTTTCAAGCAACCCATCTTGGACCAATTCGGCCATCAGTCACACCCTTATTACGCCAGCGCGCGATTGTGGGACGACGGCGTGATCGATCCGGCCGACACACGCCGTGTGCTGGCACTCGGTTTGTCGGCATCCTTGAACGCCCCCATTGAAGACACGAAGTTCGGCATTTTCCGCATGTGATGTTTTGAAAACACAGTCTCAAGAAAGCACAGCATGACCTACACCTTTGACAACATTTACACCACGCCTGAGCACACCCTGCTGCGCGAT
>RFVJ01000448.1 GCA_009928125.1 Betaproteobacteria bacterium | reverse complement strand
CGCGCGTGTCAGCTTGGGTGACCGCGTATCAGAAGCGGCCAGCGATGCCGGTGCTGATGCACGCGATGCGGCGAGCGAATCTACAGCCTCCGTTTCCAATGATGAAGCCGTGACCGATGTGGCCGACAGCTGGGATGGCGACGGCAGCGTCGAGATTGCACCCGACGACAGCGAATGGGGCACCGACGCCGGCGCGCGCAAGAACAACACCAACAACGATTCGGATGGCGCAGACGCCATTGAGTTGGCACGCGGTCTGGGCTCACTCACCGAGTATTTGCACCGACAGGCTTTGTCGATGCGCTTGTCCGACATTGACCGTGCGGCCTTGCGCTTCCTCATCGAGTCCTTGAACGACGATGGCTATTTGGAAGACAGCCTCGAGTCTTTGGCGCAAGGCCTGGCAGGTACCGACGATATCGAGGAATTGGAAGAGTTGGTGCACCGCTTCACGGTGGCCTTGAGCTTGCTGCAATCCCTGGAGCCCGTGGGCATTGGCGCACGCGATTTGGGTGAGTGCTTGCGGATTCAACTCAAAGCCATTTTGAAAGATGAGCCCGATCACGAAGTGGCCGCCGTAGGTCTCAAAATTTGCGCCCTGCCCTTGGAGCTTCTGGCCAAACGCGATTTCAAACGCTTGGCGGTTCAATGCGGTGAAGACGAAGGCATCGTCAAACAGGCCCTGGCATTCATCACGCGCTTAGAACCCAAGCCCGGACGTCCTTTTGCCAATGCCGAGCAACATGTCATCGTGCCGGATGTGTTGGTCATCGGCACCCGAAAAGGGGGCGAACCGCAATTCCGGGTTCAGCTCAACCCCGATGTGATGCCCAAACTGCGGGTGCACGACATTTACGCCAACGCATTGAAGGGTGGCAAAGGGGAAGCCCATTTAGGTTTGCAACAGCGTTTGCAAGAAGCGCGTTGGTTCATCAAAAACATCCAGCAACGTTTTGACACCATCTTGCGTGTATCGACGGCCATTGTGGAACGCCAGCGCAACTTCTTCATCCATGGTGAATTGGCCATGCGCCCCTTGGTGCTGCGAGAAATTGCCGATGAATTGGGCTTGCACGAGTCCACCATCAGCCGCGTGACCACGGCCAAGTACATGAC
>RFVJ01000447.1 GCA_009928125.1 Betaproteobacteria bacterium | reverse complement strand
GACCATTGGTTGCGTGATGCCTCCATCAACCAAGCCATTGTGTTTGCCAGCACGCAAATTGAGTGCGACGGTTTGGCAGCTGATTTGCAGCAAGATGGCTTTGATGCCGTTGCCCTACACGGTGCTTTAAGCCAAGGTTTGCGCAATCGCCGCTTGATGGCTTTGCGCAATGGCCAAGTTCAAATCTTGGTGGCCACCGATGTGGCGGCGCGCGGCATTGACGTTCCCACCATCACGCACGTCTTTAACTTTGGCTTGCCCATGAAAGCTGAAGACTACACACACCGTATTGGTCGTACAGGCCGTGCTGGCCGAGATGGCTTGGCCATCACCTTTGCCGAAATTCGAGACCGTCGCAAAATCATGGACATCGAGGCTTACAGCCGCCAGCCCTTCAAAGCTGAAGTGATTCCAGGCATGGAACCCAAACTCAACTTCCCAGAAACTCGCTCAGGCCGTGGTGGCAATGACCGTGGCGGCCGTGGCCGTTCATTTGGTGGCGGCGGTGGCGGCTTCGGCGGCAATCGCGGTGGTGACCGTTTTGAATCACGCGGCGCGCCTCGTTTTGAAGGCAACCGCGGTGGTGATCGCTTCGAAGGCCGTGGCGATCGTTTTGAAAACCGCGGCGCACCTGCACCCCGCTTTGAAGGTCGTCCTGAAGGTCGCGGTGATTTCCGTCACGAAGGCCGCTTCGAGCCACGCGGTGATTTCCGCGGTGAACAACGCAGCTTCGCACCTCGCGGTGGCGAAGGTCGATTTGAGCCCCGTGGCGATCAGCGCCCAGACAACCGTGGCGACCGCTTTGATTCACGTGACAGCCGTGCACCACGCGCACCAGGTGGTCGCGACAATGCACGCGGCGGCGCAGGCGATCGCTTTGCACCCCGTGGCCCCAAAGTTATCGGTGCAGGCAACTTCAAACCCCACAACGCTGGCGGTCACGCAGCACCCAAACGCACTGGCGCTAAAGTGTTGAAAGTTACACGCGGTTAATTCCACTAACCCTCGCCCCCGTCAAACAGGGGCGTAAAAAAACCGCCTTGGCGAAAGCCTTGGCGGTTTTTTCATGCAGGCCTTGTGAGACCTGCGAAGCTGATTAAGCTGCTGCTGTTTTGGCA
>RFVJ01000446.1 GCA_009928125.1 Betaproteobacteria bacterium | reverse complement strand
GGTGGGGGTGGCTTACCGCCTGGAGGAGGAGGTTGCATACCGCCAGGTGGAGGTGGCGGCATGGCGCCGCCGGGTGGGGGTGGCTTACCGCCTGGTGGAGGTGGCTGCATGCCGCCAGGTGGTGGAGGTGGCGGTTTACCGCCAGGAGGTGGCATGGCACCTTGTGGTGGCGGGTTACCACCTGGAGGTGGTTTTGCGCCGGGCGGCGGTGGTTTGTTGGGATCAGGTTGCTGGGCAAACACAAAGCTTGCCGTGCTGGCGACCAAGCATGCCAACACCAATTTCGACAGTTTCATGAACAGGCTCCTTGTGAAGAACACTCGACGGATCAACTTTTGAAAGTTGGGTTTACAAACTACCTTCCTCCTGCTTGACCTGCTTGTGGATAGGCCGTTTGTGGGGTTGCTGGCTGTTGCGGTTGCGCATAAGCCTGTTGCTGATACTGTTGCTGGTACTGTTGTTGGTACTGCTGCTGATATTGTTGAGCGTCGTAAGCTTGAGCCCTGGGAGCTTGCATAACGCTGGTCACCTGCAAGGTCGATGTTCCTTCCTTGCCAACTGAATTGAAAATTTGCGACAGCATTTCAGGATTGCCAGCCACTTTGTACTCAATCATGGAGTCGAGCATGGTCATGAAAAATGCAGAGTCTGCGGTGCCCAACCAAGACGCTCGATTGCCGTTGATCAAATTGAGTTTTTCGACAGAACAAGCGGCCACATTTTGAATCAGCCAATTTTTGGCTTGCTTTTCTCTTTCCAGCGGGATGGAAGTTCCGATGTATCTGAATTCAGAAATGAAGCAATTGGCGCTGGGTTCTTTGGGGGCCGCTTTTTTGGATTGCGCATGGGCCATGTTCAGTGCACATGCCAGCACTGCGAGGGCCACCACTAGCCCTTTTGAATGGATGGTATTCAGCTTATGCATGTGTGGAAGTCATTTCAATGGCGATGGCACAGGTTTAACTTTGTATCCCAATACGTCCTAGATAGCAACAGCTACGTCTTCACTGATACCCATCGGCACGAGAAAGACGATCTTGAGCGATCAAGACAGGCATTTTTGCAAGCATCAGCCTTTTGAACATGGCTTTGGGTGTCAACACCCCATCCTGGGGTGTTG
>RFVJ01000445.1 GCA_009928125.1 Betaproteobacteria bacterium | reverse complement strand
ATCGGGTTTCCGTTGCTCGGCGGGCATGGCCAAGCGGTGCATCAACACGGTCAACGCATCCTTTTCCACTTCGGTCACGGTCCAAAAACTCCAGCGCAAGGCATCGGCTTCTTCATGTGCGTTGGCTGGGGTGATGGACTGCCCATCGGCTTTGCCATGAACCTTGGCCAGGTACAGTGCACACGCCATGCTTTCCCACACGGTGACTTTGCCTTCAGGTCGCAAGTCTTCAATGACGGGAATGTGACCGTTCGGATTGAGTGCCAAAAATTCGGGTGTGCGCGTAGCACCGCCCTGATAGGGCACGGACACATGTTCGAAGGTCAAACCCAATTCTGCTGCCGCCCACAAAGGCCGAACTGCGCGTGACGCGCCAATGCCATAAATCTTCAATGTCATGTATTGCTCCTGTTGTCTTTTGAAATTGGTTTTTCAGACGGGCCAAGACTCGCACAAAGCCTTCAAACTGATCACCGTGAACGGCGCAGGATGAACGTCGTGAGTCCAAGGTTTTTCTTCCCGATTCACCCACACGGCTTGCAGGCCCGCACGTTGGGCGGCTAAAACGTCCAAATGAGGATCATCACCAATGTGAAGCACTTCATCGGGCAAGACACCCAAAGCCTGTGCGCCTGCATGAAACATTTGGGGATCGGGCTTGCCGACGCCCAAGTTAATGGGATTGAACGCAGCTTTGAAGTAAGCGGCAAGACCCACTTTTTGGATATCTGCATTGCCATTGGACAAAGCAACCAGAGGGAACTTGGCATTTAAAAACTGTAGCGCAGGGAGTGCATCGTCAAAAAAAACCACCTTTTGACGTGCTTCAAAAAACACCTCAAACGCTGGCTCGGCCAAGTTGGGGTCTTCGCCGGCCCTTTGCAGCAACACGCGGATGGCTTCGCGGCGCAATGCCGACAGGTCATTGCCAAGGTCGGGCCGCAAGGCTGGCATCTCTTCACGAATTTGCCGCTGATAGCCCGGAATGGCGCACAAGGGGACTGTGAGGGGGGCTTTTTCGGCCAGCCATTGGGCCAGCGTCTCCTCGGCTCGGCCAATCGTGGGCCAAACGGGCCATAAAGTGTCATCTAAATCAAGGGAGATGGCTTTAATTTTTGAAAAGTCGATCATGGTGGGA
>RFVJ01000444.1 GCA_009928125.1 Betaproteobacteria bacterium | reverse complement strand
TAAAACACAAACAGTGCCCACAGGGCCACGCCGATCAGCACGGTCAAGAGGGTGGCTGTTGTATTTGCGATGGGTTGGTCACCAGGTACAGCGCTTGTGTTTTCAGCACCGTCAGCCTGCAAGCGCAGCGCTTCGGGTGCTGCAGCGCGATCGCGTGCTCTGGCTGCTTTGAAATTGAACACCGACCACACCAGGAAACTGCCAAACAACACCACATCGGCCAAATTGCCGTTGGCCAACAAGTGCGCCAAGGCCCAAACCTTGACCGACAACACCATGGGATGACCCATGCGCATTTTGAGGTGATTGCGAGGCACATAAGCGGCCGCCATCAGCACACTGGCAAAGAGCATCAGCAACACACTGACATGGCGTGTGGCAATGGGCGGCGTCCAAAGCGCCACCGTCTGCAAGCGTGCTTCTGCATAGCCCGTCACCATGGCGTAAAACCCCACCAGGGCCAGCAGGGAGTACACGCCTTTGAAGGGTTTTTCGCCCCACGATGCAATCGCCTGGGTCCGCCAATCATCGGCCACCATCCGAATGGAATGTGCCCCCAAAAATAAAATCAAACCAATGATCAACCAAGTCATGAGAACTCCTGTTCCGGGTCATTCTCGCATTGTCTAGGAAATCGACGCCAGAAGTTGTTGTTGCAGCAGGGGTTTTTGCACTTTGCCCAACGCGCTTTTTGGCAATTGCGGCATGAACAACACGCGTCTTGGCAATTTGAATCGCGCAATCTGACCTTGCAAGTGCGACAACACCGCATCGGCTTGCAAGTTCACACCTTCTGGATTGGCCTGGCGAACCAGAACCAATACAGGCACCTCACCCCATCGATCGTCGGGCAAGCCCACCACGGCGCATTCCGCCACGCCCGGAAACGAAGCCAACGCATTTTCAATTTCTGCGGGGTAAATGTTCTCGCCACCCGAAATGATCATGTCTTTGTTGCGACCTACAATTTGCAAGCACCCCTGGGCATCCAAATAACCCATGTCCCCCGAATGAAACCATCCGTCCTGCAAACCCTTCAACGCTTTGGGATTGCCAAGATGCCAATAACCCCGCATGACATTCGGCGCACGCACGCACACTTCACCGGTTTCGCCCTGCGCCACTTCATGGCCCTGCGC
>RFVJ01000443.1 GCA_009928125.1 Betaproteobacteria bacterium | reverse complement strand
GTGGCCAAAACCTTGGCCACCTTGTCGGGCCACAACGTGGTGGTAGACCCTCGTGTCAAAGGCACCATCACCCTGACCAGCACCGTGCCCGTGGCCCCCGCACAAGCATTGCGTTTGTTTGCTGCCCAACTGCGCACGCAAAGTTTTGCGCTGGTGGAGTCGGCTGGTTTGTATTTGGTCGTGCCCGAAGCCGATGCCAAGCTTCAAAGCGGTGGCGTCTCGGCGGGTGCAGTGCCCGCCTCCAACGGCCAAATCATCACGCAAATTTTTCAGCTGAACCATGAAAGCGCGAACAACCTGGTGCCCATCTTGCGGCCCCTCATCAGCCCCAACAACACCGTGAATGTGAACCCGGGCACCAACGCTTTGGTGATCACCGACTACGCCGACAACCTGCAGCGCTTGGGCCGCATCATCACAGCCCTCGATGTGGCCAATGCCACCGGTGTCGAAGTGGTTCACTTGAAGCATGCGCTGGCCAGTGATGTGGTGCCCATGCTGCAACGCTTGTTGGACACGGGTGCTGCCAGTGGCGGTGCACCTGCTGCGGGTCAAACAGATGCGTCGTTCAAAACCACTGTGATGGCCGAAGCGCGCAGCAACTCCCTCATCGTGCGCGCCGCCAACGCAGCGCGCATGGCCCTTGCGCGTTCTCTCATTGCGCAACTGGACCAACCTTCTGACACTGGCCCCAATGCGGCCAGCGGCAACATCCACGTGGTGTACTTGAAGAATGCAGACGCCACCAAACTGGCCGCCACCTTGCGCGCCGCCCTGTCTGCACAAAGTGCATCAGGCAATGCCAACCCTGGTGGCGCCGCGATGCCTGCAGCCCCCGCCTCTAACAATGCCAGCACCGCAGGTGGTGCCAATGCCAGTTTCACCAGCGGCGCACAACCTTCCACAGGCGGTCAAATTCAAGCCGATCCCTCCACCAACGCGCTCATCATCACAGCACCCGAACCGCAATACCGCCAGCTGCGCGCAGTCATCGACAAGCTGGATGCGCGTCGCGCCCAAGTGTTTGTGGAAAGCCTGATTGCCGAGGTGAGTGCTGAAAAAGCGGCCGAATTTGGCGTGCAATGGCAGGGCCCTGTGGGCGGCAAGGGTGACAACAACATTGGTTTGTTGGGCACCAAT
>RFVJ01000442.1 GCA_009928125.1 Betaproteobacteria bacterium | reverse complement strand
GGTGCATTGATTCAGGTGGCATGCGATGAAGTCTCACAGGTGCCTAAACGGCTCGATGCAAACAGTTAGGATTGGCGCATGTCCAATTGGCTCCCTCTTCTCGCAACGCTGTCGATCCAAGCCATGGTGGCCATGGCCCTGCTCACCCTGCCGGTGATGGCGCCTGTGGCCGCCAAATCCTTGAGTGTGTCGCCTGCGCTGGTGGGCGTCTACGTGGCCATCACCTACGCGGGCGCTATGTTTGCCAGCCTGACCTCAGGCACCACCGTCAGCAGGCTGGGACCGATCAGAGTGAGTCAATGGGGCCTGTTGCTTTGCGCCACAGGTCTTTGCTTGTGCGCGGTACCTTGGTTACCCGCCATTGGTTTGGGGGCCCTCATGATTGGGTTGGGCTATGGGCCCATCACACCGGCCAGCTCACAAATTTTGGCCAGGACCACACCGCCTTCCCAAATGGCTTTGGTGTTTTCAATCAAACAAACTGGCGTGCCCGTGGGCGCCATGTTGGCCGGCGCCATCGTGCCCTCCCTCATGCTGCGCATCGATTGGCAATGGAGCTTGGTGGCGGTCGCCTTGGCTTGCGTGGTGAGTGCCGTCATGGCGCAACCCATGCGAGAAGGCATGGACGATCTGCGGCAACCGCAACTGCCATTTCAAATGGGCACTCTCACCACGCCCCTGCGCATGGTGCTGGGTCATCGCGCACTGAGCACCATGGCTGCGTGCTCTTTCATGTTCTCCATGGTGCAAATGTCCTTGACCACCTACTTGGTCACCTATCTGCACGATGACTTGGCCTATGGCATGGTCAGTGCAGGTTTGCTCTTGTCTGTGACGCAAATGGGCGGCATTGGTGGGCGGATTGCATGGGGTGTGGTGGCCGATCGTTGGATGGGGGCTCAAAAAACATTGGCCTTGTTGGCGTGCTTGATGGCTTTGAGCGCACTGGCAACCGCATTGCTATTGCCCATCATGCCCGTTTGGGGCATTTGGGCCATCCTCTTGGTGTTTGGTGCGTCGGCCATTGGATGGAACGGGGTGTACCTCGCCGAAGTGGCCAGACAAGCACCAGAAGGCAAGGCCAGTGTGGCCACAGGCGGCACCCTCGCCTTCACGTTTTTGGGTGTGGTGATTGGCCCG
>RFVJ01000441.1 GCA_009928125.1 Betaproteobacteria bacterium | reverse complement strand
GGGTTCATCACAGGGCCGCAGTCGAGGTCCATCTCGGGTGCTCCCACTTTGACTTTGGTAAAAGCTTCTGCCACTTTGGCCACAAAACTGTCATAGATGGACCGCTGCACCAACAGGCGGCTACCAGCTGTACAAGTTTGTCCTGCGTTTTGCACAATGGCGCGAACAATGATGGGCACCGCGCGCTCAACGTCGACATCGTCGAACACGATTTGAGGTGACTTGCCACCCAATTCCAACACGCACTTCACCGCGTTCTTGGCAGAGGCTTGTTGGACCAAGGTGCCCACTTCGTTGGAGCCTGTGAAGGAGATGAAATTGATGCCAGGATGGGCGGCCAGGGCAGCACCCGCTTCTTCGCCCAAGCCGGTGACCACGTTCAACACACCGGCGGGCAAGCCTGCTTCCAGAGCCAACTCGGCCACACGCAAGGCCGATAAGCTGGTGTCCTCGGCGGGCTTGAGCACGGTGGCATTGCCCACGGCCAAGGCCGGTGCCACAGTGCGGCCCAGCATCTGTGCGGGATAGTTCCAAGGAATGATATGTGCTGTCACGCCCAAGGGCTCACGAATGAGACTGACCTGATGGCCGTTTAGGAAAGGTATCACTTCGCCGTGCAATTTGTCTGCGGCGGTGCCATAGAACTCAAAGTAACGGGCCAACACTTTGATGTCATTGCGTGCGGTGGTGATGGGTTTGCCTGTATCGCGGGCTTCCAGTTGGGCCAACTCTTCTTCATGGTCCAGAATTTTCTGGGAAATCTTGATCAGTACACGGCCTTTTTCAGTCAGGTTCATCTGCCCCCATGGGCCAGACAATGCGGCGCGAGCGGCTTTCACGGCCAAGTCAATTTCATGGGCGCCACCACGGGAGATTTCGTCAAAAACTTGACCGTCGCTGGGGTTGGTAACTGGCAAACCACGACCATCTTTGGCGTGGATCCACTGATCGCCGATCAACATTTTGTGCATGACATTCCTCTAATTTCAATGAATTGCCTGCACTTTAGGCAAGGCCTGCAGATTTGTGAATTGGAATGTCGTCAACGGCGTGTTGCATCTAAAGCAAGCCAAAATTTTCAGGTCGCGATAAAATTTCGACCATGCTGCCTGATATCGATTCTCTGGCCCTTTTTGTCAAAGCGG
>RFVJ01000045.1 GCA_009928125.1 Betaproteobacteria bacterium | reverse complement strand
GTGCGCATCATGATGGTCACCTCCACAGCTTCTTACATTGCATGGGCCAGCGGCGCCACGCCCATCATGCCCACGCCAGGCATTGGCGTGCTGAGTTGGCCTGTGACATTGGGCTTGCTGATCACTGCGACAGCTGTCGGTTGGGGTTTTCAAAAAATTCGCACACCCAATCCATGGGTCTTGGGGGCCTTGTTGATGGCCGCCATTTGCGCCAACCATGAAGTGACAGGCCGCTTGCCCGATTTGGGATTGATTGCCGCGCAAATCGTGATTGGCTGGGGTTTGGGTCAACACATCAACCGTGCTTTTTTCACACGCGCACCACGCACGCTGGCATCGGTTGCGGTGGTCACTTTGGGCATCTTGAGTGTGTGCATGGTGGCGGCATGGTTCATCTCGCAAGGTGCGGGCATTGCCGTCATGACGGCCTTCTTGTCGATGGCGCCTGGCGGCATGACCGAGATGGGCATCTTGTCCAAGGCCTTTGGTTTGGGCGCACCGATCGTCACAGCATTTCATTTAACGCGCATCTTGACGACCATCTTTTTGACCAAACCTGTCTCTGACAAAATGATGTCCACCGGCTGGGTCAAGCCTTGAAGCATGAACTGGGTGGCATGTCTGTGAGAATTGTTCGTTGCGGCATGACGAACTCGGTGCGCTCTTCTTGACAGTCTGAAAGCTTTCCCCGAAAGTTCACCGCTCTTTGAACACCTGCTTGAAGGATTTGAAATTGAAAAGCTGTTCTCTCGTTCTTGAAAACATTAGAAGGCACGCGGATGGCACTGTTGCTGCCGCTCTTCGCAAGGGTCTTTGGGTGTTGGCAGGTTTGTCGGCCACGGTGGTGATGGCCCAAGAAACCAATTGGCCCCAACGCCCCGTCAAAATCATCGTGCCTTATGCCGCGGGCGGCAGTTCCGACAGTTTGGGTCGCCTCATTTCGGTGGGCTTGACCGAATCGCTCAAGCAACCTTTTGTGATTGAAAACAAAGGGGGTGCTGGTGGCATGATTGGCTCCCAACAGGTGTCCAAGTCGGCACCGGATGGTTACAACTTGGTGATCTCTGGCGTGGCATCGCACGTGATCGGCCCCTCTGAAAATCCAAAAACCTACGACCCCATCAAGGACTTTACGCACATCGCCATGTTGGGTGGCCCACCCATTGTGCTGGCCGTCAATGCCCAATTGCCCATCACAGATCTGAAAAGTTTCATGGCCTATGCCAAAGCCAATCCCGTCAGTTGGGGCTCGCCTGGCAAAGGCACACATGGCTATCTGATTGGTGAAGCCTTTGAGGTGATGTCCCATACGCCCATGCAGCACGTGGCTTACAAAGGTGGCAGCCCTGCTGTGGCCGACACCATTGCGGGTCATATCCCCGCTTTGTTCACCACCTTGTCAACGGCCAGCGCGCAAATTCAAGCGGGCAAGTTGCGTGCTTTGGCCATCACATCGTCCAAGCGCATGCCGGAGTTTCCCAATGTGCCCACATTTGCCGAGCTGGGCTATCCCAAATTGGTGGCGCTGACATGGTTCTCTTTGTCGGGCCCCCCCGGTATGCCTGCCCCCTTGGTCGACAAATTGAACAAAGAAGTCCGCAAGATCATGCAAAGTCAGGCCGCCAAGGACATGTTGGCCAAAAGTTCGATGGAAACCTTCGATTGGGATTCGGCCCGTTTCACCCAATATGTGGGGGAAGAGTTGAAACAATGGGCGCCCATGATCAAAAGCGTGAAACCTGACAACTGAAATGGAATGGTCTTGAGATTTGCCCATGAAAAAGGCCCTGAAAAGGGCCTTTTTTTTCACGATGGTGTGAGAAAAACGATTGCCATCAGGCCTCTTCCTCAAGTTTCGATTTCGATTTCGTCGCCTTGCAATCGCGCTTTGTAGGTTTTCAAAGGGATCATGCAAGGCGCTGCCACCACCGCGCCGGTTTTGATGTTGAAGGCGCCATTGTGAAAGTCGCACTCAACCACTTCCCCATCAATGGGGCCTTCTGAGAGAGAGCCGGGGCCGTGTGTGCAGGTGTCATCGGTGACGAAGTATTCACCGTCGATGTTGAACACAGCCAAAGTCAGACCCTCTTTTTCGACCTTGATGGCTTTGCCTTCAGCAACCTCCGCTGCTTTGCACAAAGAGAGAAAACGGCACGCACCCGACATAAACAATCTCCAGTTGACAATCACAAGTCGCAGATGATAACCTCGTTTCCAATGAAAGAACATTGTTCTTTCATATGGAACGAATTCGTTGGCGAAAACTTCACACACCCACCATATTTTATGACCCCGTGCGAGCGCACTTGAGGAGAGACGTTCATGTTGAAAAAAGAACTCAATGACCTGGTCACCCAAACCGGTCCAGGCACCCCGATGGGCAATTTATTTCGCCGCTACTGGTTGCCCGCCTTGCTGTCCGAGCAATTGCCCGGCCCAGATTGCGATCCCGTGCGCTTAGAGTTGTTGTCAGAAAAAATGCTGGCCTTTCGCGACACCTCAGGCAAGTTGGGGTTGATTGATGAATTTTGCGCTCACCGCGGCGTGTCTTTGTGGTTTGGTCGCAATGAAGAAAATGGCATTCGCTGCCCCTACCACGGATGGAAATACGACGTGAACGGCAATTGCACAGAAGTACCTTCCGAGCCCACTTCTGGCTACTGCGATCGCATCAAATTGAAGTCCTACCCCATGGTGGAGCGCGGTGGCGTGATCTGGGTGTACATGGGCCCAGCAGACAAACAACCGCCCTTGCCTGAGTGGGAATTTGCCACCTTGCCTCGCGAGCACTCTTACATGTCCAAGCGTTTGCAAGCCAGCAACTGGTTGCAAGCTTTGGAAGGCGGCATTGATTCCAGCCACGTGTCTTTCTTGCACAGCGCCTCGTTGAGCCGAGACCCCTTGTTCAAAGGCGCCAAGGGCAACCAATACAACCTCGCGGCGATCACCCTGTGCACGGACACTTCTGGGTGCCCATCAATGACCATGCTTGCTGGACATGGAGCTTTGACTACCACCCCACTCGACCACTGACCACGGCAGAAGTGGACGCCATGAAGGGCGGTGCCAGCATTCACGTGAAGGTCGACAAAGACTACGTGCCTTTGCAGCGCATGGACAACGATTACCTGATGGACCGCAAAGCCCAGCGCGAAGGACTTTTGTACAGCGGCATTGAAGGCATTGGGATGCAAGACGCGTCATTGCAAGAAAGCATGGGCACCATTCAAGACCGCACCAAAGAAAACTTGGTCTCCACCGACAACGGCATCATCATGGCGCGTCAGCGTCTGATCAAAGCGGCACGCGCATTGGCTGAAAACCCAGATTTTGAATTGCCCGGTTTGAAACCTGAGCACCAAAAAATTCGTTCAGTGGCCGTTTTGCTCAAGCGCGATGTGCATTACAAAGAGGGCGCCAAAGAGCACTTCAAGTCAGCCCCTGGCAAACCCCATTCCAGCGTTTAAATTTCGGCTTCAAAGGACCACCCCATGGGACACACATTCAAGGCCGCCGTGGCCATGCCCAACGGCACCATGGAGATTCAAAACTTTCAAACACCTGATCCCAAACCGGATGCAGGTTTGTTGAAGGTGGCGGTCACCGGTGTCTGCGGCAGCGATTGGATGTTTTTCCAAGATTTTCCCAAGCTGCAAGGCCCTGCCATTTTGGGTCACGAGACGGTGGGCTATGTCCAAGAAGTGGGTGCCATTGCCGGTCCCAAGTGGGGCGTGAAAGAAGGCGACTTGGTGGCCTTGGAAGAGTACTTGCCTTGCGGTCATTGTGATTTTTGCCGCAGCGGTGATTTCCGTTTGTGCAATGCCACCGATTGGCGCTTGGGCGGTCCGCGGTACGGTGCGACGGGTTTGAACCGTGGCTCGGGTTTGTGGGGTGGCTTTGCCCAGTACCAAGAGCTGCACATGAACACCGTGTTTCACAAAGTGCCTGCAGGTCTTGAACCCAAGTACGCGGCATTGGCCTTGCCCATGTCCAATGGCATTGAGTGGACCTACTTGCACGGCGGTGCAGGCCCGGGTCAAACCGTGTTGATTCAAGGCCCTGGCCAACAAGGCTTGTCGTGTGTGGTGGCGGCGCGTGAAGCGGGTGTCGACAAAATCATTGTGACGGGCTTGAACACACCTTCCGACAAAAAACGTTTGGCCATGGCCAAGCATTTGGGCGCCAGCCACACGGTGGCCATTGGCGATGACGATTTGCTCGAATCGGTGGCCGACATCACCGGGGGTCAAATGGCCGATTTGGTGATTGATTGCGCCTCAGGGGGTCCAGCCTCCGTGATCAGTGCCATTCAATTGGCGCGCAAAAAAGGCCGTGTGATTTTGGGCGGCATCAAACGCCAGAAAGTGCCGCAGTTTGACAGCGACATGATCATTGCCAAATTCCTGACGGTCAAAGGCATGCGGGGTCACAGTTATGAATCTGTCGAACTGGCACTTCAATTGATCGCGGGCAATCGCCACAACGTGCGTTCGATGAGCACCCACATGTTTGGTTTGGATCAAACCGAATATGCCATTCGCTCATTGGTGGGTGAAGGCGCAGAAGACGCCATTCACATGACCATCGACCCTTGGAAATGAAGGCCTCAAGCCGCTAGGCTTGAAATGCCGTGTTGCGCCAGCCATTGTGCTGACGCTGCAGGCAAGTGGCTGCTCACGATCACGGTGAGGCCACTGCGTGTGGTGTCTGACCATGGCAGTTCGTCGCGACACACTTCAGCATGTGTTTCAAACGGGGCCAGTTGAATCAGGTGTGCGCCCTCTGTGGTTTGGACGCGACCTTTCAAGCGCAGCAACGTTGACCCCAAAGTGCTTTGAAGCGCTTGCACCTGTGCCGAAATTTCAGCAAGCGTTGGAGGTTCTGAAATCGGCCACCACAAGGCTTGCGCAGCATGTGCAGAAGCATGCGTGCCCTCGCAAAGGTCACAGTGCTCGCCAGCTGGGTGCAAGTGCAATCCGTGTGCAAGGGTTGTCACTGCTTTGAAGTCGTGAAACTTGACAGGGGCCTGCGGCCCTGAGCTGACTGTCGCGGCGCGAAGTGCCAAGCTCGCTAACAGTTCATCTGCTCACATCTGCACCAGCCAATTGCGCACGGGCTTCTGCGTGTTGTTGAAGCACGGCATCGGCCGTGCTGGCGCTGAGGCATGTGATCACACCTGCCAAGCGGTATCGTTCTTTGAGCAAATCGCTGCTGCGCAAGGCTTCGGCAACAGGTCCGGGCTCTGCCAAGCCTGTGGTTTCAATGACCAAGTTGGGAAAGCGTGGCATGCGCCTTTCCAGGCGTGCCCAAAACAAGTCCTCGAGCGCTTCGGCCAAACCGGGCAAGCCTGTGCAGCAGACACACGCACTGGCCACCAGCGCGGCACTCTCGGTCGCACCACGAAGCAGCTGGTTGTCCAAACCCACCTCACCCAATTCATTGATCACCAGGGCAGCATCTTTGAACGCATCTTGCCCGAGCCACGCTTTGAGCAGGCTGGTCTTGCCGCTGCCTAAATAGCCGGTCAGCAAATAAACGGGAATGCGATTGTCGTGGGTGTTCATGGACTGGCGAGCTTGCTTCTGCGTATCATGCTGACATTCGTTGACGATTTCTGCAAGGTACTTTCATGGAACGCATCACCATTTCACTTGAAACCGAGTTGGCCACCATTTTGGACCAATTGGCCGAGAAAAATGGCTACGCCTCGCGCTCGGAAGCCATCCGCGATTTGATTCGAGGCTGGCATTCGCAAGAGACCTTGCGACAAAACGAGAGCGAGCATTGCATTGCACATTTGGGTTACGTGTACAACCACCATGATCGCACCATGGCCGAGCGCATTGCCAATTTGCAGCACGATCACCACGACTTGACGGTGTCCAGCATGCATTTGCACTTGGACCATGACAACTGTTTAGAGGTGGCATTTTTGCGCGGTAAAACCAAAGAGGTGAGGCAGTTCGCACATCGCATCGTGGCCCAAACAGGTGTGCGCCACGGCTCGGTTCAAATTGTGCCGGTTACTTTGGAAAAAGCAGCGAAGGGGCACGCCCATGGGGACGGTCTCCACCATGTGCACTTACAACCTGCCAGTTAGGGTGGGCGCTGCGAAACAAACGCATGCTGACCCCATAGACCAAGATCGCCATGCCTGTGACACTCAGGCCGATGTAGGCGCCCCAAGCATCCCAAATGGCTTCGAGGTTTTCAAAGTGTTGGCTGGCATGACCCACGGCCACCACCATCAGTGACAACACTGCGATCACACCACTCATGATGCGACCTGCGTTGTGGGCCAAGGCTTGGCTGCGATGAACCAACCAATGCATCAGCAAACCGTTGCTGGTGTCGGCCAGTGTCATGCCCATGCCAAAGCTCAGGGCCAAAGCAACGATGGCAAACAAGCCGCCCAACTCGTGACCCTTGGCTGCCATCAGACCGGCTTGTGCCAATGAGTCAAATGAAATGGCAAAGCCAAAACCAACGCCCATGGGGTGTGCAAAAGGCCCCAAGGCTTGCAAAATTTTGCGTTGTAGGGGGCTTCCTGCGTGGTGGTGATCGTCATGGCCTGAGAAGCAAAACTTCAAATTGCGGTAGGCCAACCAGACCAGGAAGCATGTTGAAATCCAAAGACCCACGGCATCCAGCCATTCGGGCAATTGAATGCCATGCATGTAAAACACAAAGGTGGCCAGCAAAATGGTGAGGCTGTGGCCGCAGGCAAACTGAAATCCTGTGAGGCGTGCTTTCCAATAAGCACCATCCTTGTGGCGCAGGCGTGTCATGCCATCAACCGCCGCAATGTGATCGGGGTCGAGGCCGTGTCGGAAGCCCAGAGCGAGCAACAAACCTGACGTAGCGAGCAGTGACGTGGTGTTCAAATCCATGGTGTGATTTTCTTCTAATTCGTCATACTTGGGTGCGAAAAAAAAGCACAGGGGCTGCGCTTTTTAGTGGCCAAAGCCGTTCATGGTTTGGCCTTGTGGGCCAAATTCAGTGCGTGTTGTGTGCCGTGTGCGTGATCGTGACCGTGGTCATGATCATGGTGATGATGGTCGTGGTCATGTGAGTGACCGTGTCCATGGTCGTGGCCATGATCGTGTGAATGCCCATGGCCATGTGAATGGGGTTTCTTGTGGTCGTGGCGGTGCATCTTGCCATCTTCGTGGGCATGCCATTCGCCAGGATCTGATTTGCCATGGGCACGAGGGTCTTCATTGAAGACCAGCGACTTGACGGTGACAGGCACGGTCCAAGAGGGCATGCGAATGCGGCCCAAATCGACAAAGTCAAAGCCCCACAGGGTGACGCCATCGATCACCAAGACTTCGCTCTTGACGCGTTCGTCTTCCTTGAACAAATGCCCTAGGTTGTGTGCAATGTCGCCATCGGTCACGATGTACAAATGGCGTTGCTGCTTCAAGGTTTCGGGCAGTCCTTGCAAAATGCCTTGGGCCAATGCATTCAAGCGCGTGAATGAAGGTGCGCCCAACCAACGCAGTGAGATGGCCACATCTTGCGCCCCTTCCACCAAGTCGTGTCTGCGGAACGATTTGCCCAGTGCTTCTGCAATCTCAACGGGATCGATGGTTTCTTTGAGCTCAAGGTTCAAAGGAATCACCTGCAGATTTTTTCGCGGCAGCAGGGCTGCAGGTTCAGAAATGAAGGTGGTGTTGCCACTGAGCTGCACGCTGTACTCGGATGCGCCCAGCACGGTGGCGCGAATGCATTCACCCGCAGGCAAGAGAGGAACGGGGACAGCATTTTGATCGAGCCGCTGGCGCACCGCTTCACCAAACAACTTTCCCAAATCACCGAAGTCGCGCATTTCGCGGCGGTACACATACTCGCCAACCCCACCAGAGAACATGATGCCGTCAAGTGGGCCCCAATCGTCAACAGGGTCAGTGAGGTACAGCTTGGACAGGTCTTCGCGTGTGAATTTTTGCGTCAAAACACGCACCAATGCATCGGCCATCCACTGCGCGACCTTGGCCAGATCTTGGCGCGAAACTTGTTGGCCCAATTGCCAATCGAAGCCTGCTTGTTTGGCAAGGTAAGCTCCTGCAGGGTCAAGTCGGGTGAGCACATTTTTTTCGTTCACCACCATGAGGCGGCCCCCCAAGTGCACCGCAGCTGTGGCAATCAGTTCGCCGTTTTGCACCAGGCCCAGTTTGGTGGTGCCACCGCCAATGTCGATGTTCAAAATGCGATGTTTGTCGTCATAAGAACGTTTGGCAGCGCCCGAGCCGTAGACGGCCAGCATGGCTTCCATGTGGTGGCCCGCCGTCGCGCATACAAATTCGCCGCCTTGCTCTGCCAACACCGCGGCAATCGATTCGCTGTTCTCGCGGCGCAAGGCTTCACCGGTCAAGATCACAGCACCGGCATCGACTTCATCGGGATGCAAGCCCGAGTCTTGGTAAGCCTTGTCAATGATGTTGCCCAAGGCTTTGGCGTCCATCAAGCTGTCGCTCAGGTAGGGCGTGAGGGAGATGGGGGATTGGTACAGGGCGGTGCGCTCCACCACGGTGTAGCGGCTGGACAAATCTTCGGCAATGCGGCGCAAATGAATGCGCGAAAAAACCACTTGCGTGCCCGAAGAGCCGACGTCAATGCCCACGCTGTGCAAGATCACATTGTCTTGGCGCCAGAGCGACTCTTGTGAGGGGTCATCACCCGCAAAGTCATGGTCATGGTCATGATCGGCTTCACCATCGTGCGTGTGGTAAGTGTCAGCGCCGTACTGATGGTCCAGGACGCTGTGTTTGATTTTGATGTCTTCGCTGCTCATAGACGCCGTTCAATAAAACTGGTCAAAGTGCACTTGGTCCATGGGCACTTTCAGATCAATCAGAGTTTTCAAAAGAGACTGGCCCATCATGGCCGGACCCGCAAAATAGATTTCCATGTGTTGCAAACGATCACCATAAGTTTGGGCCACGGCATCGTGAACAAAACCACGCAGGTGGCCTTCAGGCAAGGGGTCTTCTTCATTGGCACCTGATACCACCGCTTGATAGGTGCCTCGCTCTTGCCACTGCGGCAAGGTGGTCAGCATGTCCAAGCCACACACATCTTGCAGTGTGCGGGCGCCATAGAAGAAGCTGAGTTTTCTGCCCACCATCCGCGGGCTGCTGAAAGTGCCGCGCGCAATGGAGATCATGGGCGCCAAGCCGGAACCACCTGCGATGCACAAAATGTCACGCTCGATGTTTTCTCGCAAATAGGCCATGCCATAGGGGCCATCGATTTCAAGGCGGTCACCTGGCTTCAGGTGGTCAAACAAATGGGCGCTGCCTTGACCGCCTGGCACGCGACGCACTTGAACTTCGATCAAATTGCCGCCTTGGCGCTCGCCGCTGAACAGACCGGCATTGCTCATGGAGTAGGCACGCGGCCCCGCAATACCCGCCATCTGAAACAAAGCGTACTGGCCACTCAAAAAGGGCATGGGCAACTCGCTTTGAAAGGTGAACTCTGACAAGTCATGCGTGATCACACGCGAGGCGATGAGCTTGGCCGGTGTGCGCACAGGGGGAAATTGAGGTGCATATTTGTCGCTGGTTCTGAGCTTGATTTGCAGGGGGCCTGTGGGGCGACTTTGACAGCCTAGGCCTCTGTTGCGCGCACGGTCTTTCTCGGAAAGTCCGGGCGCTTCTGGCCAGCAAGAGGCCATGACACCTTCTAGCAATTCAAACTTGCAATTGCCGCAGGAACCCACGTTGCACTCATACGGAAAGGCAATGCCATGTCGAAGTGCGGCACGCAGCAAAGTGTCGTTTTCTGCGCAGGGGAAGGACTGGTCGGTGCCCGCCAGTTGAATGGGGTGTACGGCAAGAGACATGGTTTCAAAGTATCTTTTGAACTGCAGGAGGGGGCGCTCAAGCCCTGTAGCCCAGTTGTGTCGAAATGGACTCTGCGGTGCTTAACAGCACAGGGGCCAAGCTGCGTAATTTTTTCAAGGTCAAGCGTTGGCTGGGGCCACCAATGCCGATGGCGGCCACCACTTGGCCTGTGATGTCACGCAGTGGTGCGCCAATGCCGCGCATGCCTTGCTCTGACTCTTCGTCATCAATGGCATAGCCGTGCGCGCGAATTTCGGCAAACATGTTCATCAGCTTGCTGGGGTCTGTTTGCGTTTCGGGCGTGCGGGCTGTCAATGGGCTGCTGAGCACTTTGTTCATGAGTTCGGTTCCGCCGAAAGCCACGATGGCGCGTCCTTCGCAGGTGCAAAAAGCGGGCTTGATGGAGCCGATGTAGCTTTTCATGCGAATGGCTTGGCTGCTCTCCAAGTTGTAGAGGTACAAAATGTTGGTTTCATTCATGACGGCCAAGTGAATGGTTTCGCCCGTCTTTTCACGCAGCACTTTCAAGAAGGGCTGGGCCATGTTGGACACGTCCAAGCGCCGGCGAACCAGTGCGCCCATCACGAACAAATTGATGCCCAAGCGGTAGCGACCGGTTTCTGGGCTTTGCTCCAAAAGTCCTTCACTGGTCAGGGTGACGGCCAAACGGTGGACCGTGCTTTTGGCCAAAGACAAACGTTTGGCCAAACTGCTGATGCCAATTTCGGGCTCCACTTCGGAGAAACATTTCAGGACGCGCACAGCCGCCGCCACGGACGACAGACGTGAGCTTTTGGATGATGTGGATTCTGTGGTCATGGAATTGGCGTGATGTGTCGGTGCAAATTTAAATTTTTCCGGGGGCGCGACATGAAATGAGTTGGCCGGGCCGCAACAGCGACCGAGGCCTTTGTTTTTTGGGATTTCGCGCCCACCCGCAACATCATATCGATTTTCCGCCAAAAAGAACATCGTTCCTTATGAAAGAATGATGAGCCAAATCAAGCCGCCTGAAAAGAGCTTGGCAAGAAACTCTTTCTTGGCCGATGAGAATAAAACTCTCGACAGGGAAAACCATGCGAGTCGACTATTGACACAGGGCAAGCAATCCCGCCTAATGGCATTTGTGCCTTTATGTGGACTGTAGTTCCACATGAAAGAACAGGCAACATCTGAAGACATCAGCTTCATTCTGGAGAATCAATTCGTGAGAAGTTCAGCCGCAGAAACTGCAAGTCCCAAGTTGGGGGCGGCGTTTGACGCCAAATGGGTGGTCATTGGGATCAGCTTGGCGGTGGTTGCTGTCCTGGCGCTGGTGCCCTTCTGTTTCATGATTTGGCAAAGCTTCCACACTCCTGAAACAGCCACGGCACCCTCCACGTTCACGCTTGATAACTACGTGACCGCGGCTGCTTTTGGCTTGAGCGCGCCGCCCTTCAACATCTATTCCATGTGGGGCATGATTTGGGTGGACGGATTGCATTACTCGCCCATGGCCTTTTTGCTGATGTCATCGGCCTTCCGGGCCATGGACCCATCCCTTGAAGAGTCTGCTGTGATGAGTGGCTCCAGCATCCTCAACACCTTGTGGCGCATCACGCTGAAGCTGGCCTTTCCAGCCATCGTGGCAACCGTGCTGACCCTGTTTGTGCGTGCCATCGAGTCCTTTGAAGTGCCGGCATTGTTGGGATTGCCAGGTGGTATTCAGGTGTTCACATCCGCCATTTACCAAGCCATTCACCAGTACCCCAGTCAGATTGGTCTGGCTGCCAGTTACTCGGTCATTTTGTTGTTGCTGACCACCGGCGGCATTTATGTCCAAGCGCGCATCTCGGCCTCTGGCAACAAATACGCCACGGTGACGGGCAAGGGTTTCCGCCCTCGCACCATTGATTTGGGCGTTTGGCGCTTTTTGACTTTGGCGATTTTCATCGTTTACTTTTTGCTGATCGTGATCCTGCCATTCTTGGTGTTGCTGTGGT
>RFVJ01000440.1 GCA_009928125.1 Betaproteobacteria bacterium | reverse complement strand
ATTGCTGCCCACCACCAACACGCGCTGAAGTTGCGACAAGCTGGCAATGGACGTACCCAAATAACGCACGCCCTCTGCTTTGCCAAACTCTGCATTGCGCAAACGATAGTCAATGTTGTCAGAACCTAAAGAGCGAACCAGCGTGCTGGCCAAATGCAATTCTTCAAGGGTGCTGTGGGGGCTGACCAAAGCCCCGATGCTGCTGGCACCGTGGTCTTTGCTGATTTGGTTCAAGCCGTTGGCCACATATTCCAAGGCAGTTTGCCAGTCGACTTCTTTCCACTCGCCACCTTGTTTGATCATGGGGGTGTGCAGACGATCGGCGCTGTTCAAAGCTTCGTAAGAGAAGCGATCGCGATCGGCAATCCAGCACTCGTTGACGTCTTCGTTTTCCAAAGGCACCACGCGCAGCACTTCGTTGTTTTTAACTTGGACCACCAAGTTGGCGCCAGAAGAGTCGTGCGGCGCAATGGATTTGCGACGTGACAACTCCCAAGTACGGGCGCTGTAACGGAATGGCTTGCTGGTGAGCGCGCCCACAGGGCAAATGTCAATCATGTTGCCTGAGAGCTCAGAGTCAACAGACTGACCCACAAAGGTTTCAATTTCAGCATGCTCACCGCGGTGAGACATGCCAAGCTCCATGACCCCCGCCACTTCTTGACCGAAGCGAACGCAACGTGTGCAGTGAATGCAACGGCTCATCTCTTGCATGCTGATCAAGGGACCCACATCTTTGTGGAACACCACACGCTTTTCTTCTTCGTAGCGTGACTTGCTGCCACCGTAACCCACCGCCAAATCTTGCAACTGGCATTCACCACCTTGGTCGCAGATGGGGCAATCAAGGGGGTGATTGATCAGCAAGAATTCCATCACAGACTCTTGGGCCTTGATGGCTTTGTCAGTCTTGGTGCGCACCACCATGCCTTGCGTCACAGGCGTGGCGCAAGCGGGCATGGGTTTGGGTGCTTTTTCAACATCCACCAAGCACATGCGGCAGTTGGCCGCAATGCTCAATTTCTTGTGATAGCAGAAGTGAGGAATGTAAGTACCGGCCTTTTCAGCGGCATGCATGACCATGCTGCCTTCTAAGACCTCAACTTTTTTACCGTCTAGTTCAATTTCAACCATGGTGATCTGCCGTCTCAAACG
>RFVJ01000439.1 GCA_009928125.1 Betaproteobacteria bacterium | reverse complement strand
TTCGAATACATTTACAAATTTGTCAGTCGCGACAAAATCAAACAGGCAGGTAACGGCCTGACACAGGCGCAGGCCAACCAAGATTTGCTAGACCATGGCGTCTTGTACGTTGCAAGATTTGATGCGGATGGCAAGGGTCAATGGATTCCACTGGTGCATGGTCAAGGCCCACTGACTGCAGCAAATGGGTTTGCCGATCAAGGTGAAGTGCTCATCAAATCAAGACAAGCCAGTGATTTGTTGGGGGCCACCAAGATGGACAGGCCAGAATGGCTCGCCATCGACCCTCAATCTGGTTGGGTTTATTGCACCCTGACCAATAACAGCCAACGCGGTACACCAGGCAAACCAGGTGTCGATGCCGCCAATCCCAGGGTTAACAACGTCATGGGACAGATCATTCGCTGGAAGGATGCAAACGACTTTGATGGCCGCACATTTGAATGGAACTTGCTGGTTTTGGCTGGCGATCCAGCCAATGCGCGCCCAGAGGCCAAAGGCAATATCAAGGGTGATCTTTATGCCTGTCCGGATGGCATTGCGTTTGACAAGCAAGGTGTGCTATGGATTCAAACCGACGCGCATGCAACTCAAATGTACAAAGGGGAGTTGGCACGAATTGGCAACAATCAAATGTTGGCCTGTGACACCGTCACAGGTGAAACCCGTCGTTTTTTAACAGGGCCGACCAATTGCGAGGTAACGGGTGTTGCCTTTACCCCCGACAGTACCACCATGTTTGTGAGCATTCAACATCCAGGGGAGACACCTTCAGATCGCAGCGATCCGGCCAACCCCACTCAATATTCCAACTGGCCGGACTATGAATCATTGGCTCTTGAAAAATAAATCAGAGATCGAACTCGCTGTTCAATCAAAAGCTAGAGTTTTCGTCGTAATCCTGAATTGTCATCAAGCGTTTATGCGATTAGTATGGCAGTGCCATTCATTTATTTTTTGCCAATGAATTCAAATTCAATACCAAAATCGATTTTGATCGCAGTGCTGACTTATGTTGGATGTGGCATTCAATTTGCTGCTGCTGGAACAGTCACTGTCATCACCTCATTTCCCAAAGAACTGACTCAAATTTACAAATCGGCCTTTGAAAAAGCCAACCCGGACATCAAAATCGAGATCTTGAATAAAAACACGGTG
>RFVJ01000438.1 GCA_009928125.1 Betaproteobacteria bacterium | reverse complement strand
ACAAGGCTGTGTCTTTGTCCAACTGGTAGTTACCACCGAAAGAATAAGAGTTGAAGTTCTTGGTGTAGTTGATGGCTTGTGTGTTCTCTGGCTTGAACTGGTTGTTCGAAGCTTGGTTGTAAGAACCAGTGGCTACTTGTTGGTCGGCGCGCAAGCTACCGTCCAAGCTCAAAGCACCTTTTTCCCAGCCCAAAACAGCGTAGGGAGAAGTTGTGCGGTAGGTGCCATCGATAGCACGTGTGCAGCAACCGCCCCAAACGTTGGTGCCCAAATCAATGGCGCCGTAGGAGTTGGTTTTAGAGTTGGCCAACAATGCGGGATTGTTGTCCGTGGCTTCCATCAAGTACTGGTTGAAGTTCCAAGTCAGTGCCACTTTTTGCACGTTCACAAACAAACCCGCTGTGGTGGTGATTTTGGAACCATCGGCTTGCGCAAAAGTTTTGCTCAACTTGACGTCGTTGGTGGTAGAGCCCATGTCATCCATGGATGTGTTGAACACTGTGGCGGTGAAAGACTTGCCAGTGTAGGCTTGACCTTTCTTGGGGCCAGTTGCGTACTTGGTACCCGCAGCAGCGTTGGCCACATCGTCGCCAGGGAAAATGCTGATGAAGCGACCACTGTTTTCTGAGGTGCGGAACTTTTCGCTCAGTTTCCAGCCACCGGCCAATTTCAATTCAGTTTCAACACCGAATGAATCGCTCTTGACGCGCAAACCGTCGTTCACGTTGGAGTTCACGAGGGTGTTGTTCTTTGACAGCGTTGCGTCTGGTACCCAGTATGGTGAGTAGAAAGTTGCTTTACGGGGGTCAATGCCAGGCAACTCGCTCAACACGCCGTTCTTGATGCTGACGGGTGCGGGCATGAACAAAGGAGACTTGTCGTCCAATGTTTTGAAGTTCAAGCGAACAAAACCATTGTCAATGTCTTGGGTGATGTTGGCTTTGATTTGGTGACCTTGCACGCCATTGGCAGATGCATTGCGAGGGCCTTGGCCCATGTTGGCGTAACCGCCGACAAAGAAGCGTGTCTTCTCGCCCAACTTACCGCTGTAATCAAAGTCAAAGCGTTTTTCGTCGTAGCCCAGACCTGTGGTCACACCCATGGAGCCGCCTGGCTCTTCACCTGTTTTGGAGATGAAGTTGATGATGCCGCCAGGTGCGTTGGT
>RFVJ01000437.1 GCA_009928125.1 Betaproteobacteria bacterium | reverse complement strand
ATATCTTTAAAGCACCTACCCGTTTTTACAAAACAGGCGTGGTGTTCATGGCGTGGCTCAATGGACACCAGTCGCATTTCACCATGGTGGGCGGCCAGCAAAGCACGCGTTCAGTGATTCATCTGGCCGAACTTTTCAGGTTGGCCGATGCTGCCAATTTGCTGGAACAACCCGATTTGGCTTTGCACAGAATGAAAGCCATGTTGACCTTGCATGGCGTTGAGTAATTTAAAAAAATATTTCATCCTCAGAGGAGACATCATGAAACACCTTTTCGTTGGTCCATTGAAACAAGTTTCAATCAGCATGATTTTGGCCTTCAGTGCCACAGGCGTCTGGTCGCAAACTGCAGCCAATTACCCAGACAAGCCCGTCAAAGTCATCATTCCATTTCCACCTGGTGGCACGCTTGACAAAATTGGACGCATGCTGGCGCTCAAAGTGGGTGAACAACTGGGTCAAAACTTTGTGGTGGAAAACAAAGCGGGCGGTAATGGCATCATTGGTGCCGACGTGGTGGCCAAATCCAATGCGGATGGTTACACATTGCTGTTCAATGCCAGCACGTTTGTCACAGCACCTATGACCATGAAGTCTGTGCCGTACAAAGTTCAGACAGATTTCACGCCAATCGGCTTGGTGGCATCGGCACCACTGTCCATTGCCATCAGCAACAAGCTGGGCGTGACCGATATCAAAGGTTTGATCGCTGCAGTTAAAGCCAATCCAGGGAAAATGAATTTTGCGGTGGGCTCTATCGGTTCAGCCGGGCACCTTTGCACAGTCAAACTAGAGCAAGCCGCAGGCAGTCAAATCGCCATCGTACCCTACAAAGGGACAGGGCCGGCCATGACTGATTTGGTGGGCGGTCAAATTGAAGGCTTCATTGATCCTGTCCTGGGTTCTGTGCAGTTTCATCGCAGTGGTCAGCTCAAAGTGGTGGGTGTGACTTCCACCAAACGCTTGCCCAATTTGCCAGACGTTGCCACCGTTTCAGAAACCATTCCAGATTTTCAGTGTGCCAGTTGGTATGGCTTGTGGGGTCCTGCAAAGATGCCTGCCGACATGGTGCAAAAACTGAATGCAGCTGTGAACAAAGCCTTGTCGGGTGAGATGCGTGATCGTTTGATAGCAGACGGCATCGTGCCAGCAGGTGGCAGTGCGGC
>RFVJ01000436.1 GCA_009928125.1 Betaproteobacteria bacterium | reverse complement strand
TTTCATAGTTGCTTAGTCATAAACACGCTAAAAGGGTCAAGTTTGTAATCACTAAATGGACCACAGATTTCGAATCCATTTCTCAAATACATAGCTCTTGCGGCTGCGAAATCATCGCTTGCGCCTGTTTCTAAGCTCAAGCGTTTCATTCCTAATGTATTTGCTTCATTGATGATGTGAGACAAAACGGCTTGACCCACGCCTTGTCTCAAAAAGTTTGCTCTCGTTCGCATTGATTTGACTTCGCCGTGCTGAGGGTCAAGCATTTGAAGTGCGCCACATCCACAAACCGTTTCATCAGACCACGCAGTCCAAAACAATATTGACGGCTTACGAAGTTTTTCTAGCGGCAGAGCGTGGACGCTTTCAATGGGCGTGTTAGCAATCATTCCTGCCATATGTTCTCGCACAATTGATTGCGACTCTTCACTTGAAAGATCATCTAAACGAATGTAAATCTTCATTTAATTTACTTATTTTCAAAAATGAATGAACTTACGATCAAGTATCTTCAAAGCCACTAAATTGGTCAATTTTTAGTTGAATGGTACTTTTGATTCAACTTTGGGGTCTTGAAGGATGTCCTTTCGAAGGATGAACTTTACGCAAAAACCGTCTCAACAAGTATGCGTCCAACGTGGATACCGTTCTTTTTATTGCTAAGTTTAAGCGGTGTGATTAAACTTGATAGATCAAAACGACCCATACAACATATGTTGAATGTTCATCGCGACAACATTGCAAACCTTGCTAAGTTGATGGTTGCCTTAGCTCTGCTTATTGGAATAGCTGTAGTTGCTGCCCAAGATTTGGCGCCAAATATGTCACTCGACAAGTTGTTTGCTTATTTCTTCATTGGACTAGCCGCTTTGGCAGTGAATCTTGTTGGCTTGAGCGTGATTTATCTCAATGTTTATCAGTGGGCCTTACGCAAAGGTGGAACAGACACAGCTTGGTTTTGGTTCAATAGTGAGCCCAAAGGCTTGATGGCTATGAGAGAAAAGTTCGGCAAGGATTGATTCGCACAGTCTTCTAAGCTTG
This sequence comes from Betaproteobacteria bacterium, assembly GCA_009928125.1. Classification (GTDB taxonomy): domain Bacteria; phylum Pseudomonadota; class Gammaproteobacteria; order Burkholderiales; family Burkholderiaceae_C; genus Limnohabitans_A. Next base: position 128 of record RFVJ01000436.1, on the reverse strand, counting down.
TGGTTTGAGAAAGTACGCAACTTGCGTAAGAATGAGTTTTGTAGGCCGTAATCTATGAAATTCGGATACACCATCATTTACACAGACGACGTTACTCAAAGCATTGAGTTTTTTGAAAATGCTTTTGG
>RFVJ01000435.1 GCA_009928125.1 Betaproteobacteria bacterium | reverse complement strand
TCTTTGGATGTCGATGAAAATTGCATCTTGGTTTTGAAAAACTGCGGTCCCAAAGGTTACCCCGGCATGGCTGAAGTCGGCAACATGCCCCTGCCGCCCAAGGTTCTGCGCAAAGGCATCACCGACATGGTGCGCATCAGTGATGCGCGCATGAGTGGCACCGCCTACGGCACCGTGGTCTTGCACACCACCCCCGAAGCAGCCGACGGCGGTCCTCTGGCCGTGGTTCAAAATGGTGACATGATCGAACTCAATGTGCCCGAGCGCAGAATGCAATTGCTCATCAGCGATGAAGAACTGAAAGCGCGCTTGGCCAAATGGGTTCGCCCCGAACCGCCGCTGAAGTCGGGTTACTGGAAGTTGTATGTGGACACAGTTCTTCAAGCCGACGAAGGTTGCGACCTCGACTTCCTGGTCGGCAAGCGCGGTGCCTTTGTGCCAAAAGACAACCACTAATCCCCTATTTCCATTTTTAGAAAGCACTCACCATGAAATTACTGATAACCGGTGGCGCAGGATTTGTCGGCGCGCGTTTGGCCCGTGAAATTCTCAAAAAAGGCGAACTCAATGGCCACAAAGTCACCGAACTGCACATCGCCGATTTATTCCCTGCACCTGCCGATTTGTTGGCCGATCCTCGCGTCAAAGGCCATGCAGGCCCCATGTTGGAACAAGGCGCTTTGTTTGCCCATGGCTTTGATGGCGTCTTCCATTTGGCATCTGCGGTATCGGGCGAGTGTGAACAAGACTTTGACTTGGGCATGCGCTCTAACCTCGACAGCACTCGTTTGTTGCTTGAAGGTTTGCGCAAAGCCGGCAACGTACCGCGCTTGGTGTTTGCAAGCTCCGTCGCGGTGTTCGGCCCCGACCCCAGCAACCCCATGCCCGAGCGCGTTGCCGACCACACACTGCCCTCACCTCAGACCTCCTATGGCACTCACAAGCTGATGCTGGAGTATCTGATTGCAGACTTCACACGCAAGGGCTTCATCGATGGCCGCTCGGCACGACTCATGACAGTCACCGTTCGCCCAGGCAAACCCAATGGCGCGGCCTCATCCTTCTTCAGTGGCATCATTCGTGAGCCTTTGGCAGGCGTCGAGTCCATCTGCCCTGTGGACGAAAACGTGTCACATCCCGTTTCTTCACCCGGTAACACCATCAAAGGT
>RFVJ01000434.1 GCA_009928125.1 Betaproteobacteria bacterium | reverse complement strand
TTGCTGACCAAATCTTTGGCCAAAGCACTGGCGCCTCAAATTCGCGTTTTGGCGGTTTCACCAGGTGTGGTCGACTCTTCTTTTGTGCCGGGACGTGGCGCCGATTTCAACGAGAAAGCCGCGGCCACCATTCCGCTCAAACGCATTGGCCATGTGGAAGACACGGCCTCGGCCATTGAAGCGTGTGCCACCACCATGCGCTTTGCCACTGGCTCGCGCTTTGTGGTCGACGGTGGAAGGAGTTTGTAAATGTTAGATCGCCCCACACTCATCACTTGTGCTGTCACAGGCAACATCACCAAGCCCGAGCAGACGCCTTATTTGCCCGTCACACCGGAGCAAATTGCCAACGAATGTTTGGCTGCTGCTGAGGCAGGCGCTGCCGCTGTGCACATTCATGTGCGCGACCCCGCCACAGGCCGACCTTCCATGGAGCTCGAGCATTACCGCGATGTGGTGGACCGCATTCGCAAACGCAACGCCGAGTTGGTGATCAACCTCACCACCGGCCCCGGCGGTCGTTTTGTGCCCGACGCCAACGATCCCAAAATCTACGCGCCCGGTACCACTTTGGTGCCACCCGAGAAACGGGTTGAGCACATTGCCATCATCCAACCCGACATTTGCTCTCTTGACTTGAACACCATGAACAGCGGCGCTGATGTGGTGATCAACACACCGCGCAATGTGCGCATCATGGCCAAAGTGATTCGCGACAGCGGCGTCAAACCCGAGTTGGAAATTTTTGACTCGGGCGATTTGCACTTGGCACGCGACCTGATTGCCGACGGCACACTGGACGGCCCAGGCATGTGGACCTTTGTCTTGGGCGTGAAGTACGGCTTTGCCGCCACACCCGAAACCCTGCTGTATGCACGCAACTTGTTGCCGCAGGGCGCCATTTGGTCTGCTTTTGGCTTAGGCCGAACCGAGTTTCCCATCGTCGCACAAAGCTGGTTGTACGGCGGCCATGTTCGCGTGGGCATGGAGGACAACATCTACTTAGAAAAAGGGGTGTTGGCCGAAAGCAATGCGCAGTTGGTGGCCAAAGCTGCCGACATCATCAAGCAATTGGGCGGCCAAGTGGCCACCGCTGCGCAAACGCGCGACATGCTGAATTTAAAGAAAGTTTGAGTTTCATGACCGCCTCTTCCGCACACGCTTTGCACG
>RFVJ01000433.1 GCA_009928125.1 Betaproteobacteria bacterium | reverse complement strand
ATTCCACACATAAGTCAATCCATTCAGACGGGCAAAAAGGCCCCAAACTTTTCAGGCAACATGGGGCGCAAGCCTTTGAGCATCGTGATCAACATGGGGGCCCCTTTGGACTCAAGCCACCAATCACTCTCTTGCAGTGCCGTCATGTGAACCACCACACTCAAAGCCAAGAGCAAAATCAAGCCCCGAAACAAACCAAACACAGCTCCCAAAATTCGGTCGACGGGTCTCAAACCCACAGCAGAAATCAATCGCTTCATCAGGGCAGAAATGAGCCCGGCTGCAAAGACACTGGCAATGAACACCAACACGAAAGCAGCCGCATACCGCAGCGTTTCGCCAGAGCTTTGCATGGGTAATTTTTCGGCCACTTCAGGCGCCAGCCATTGGGCCAACAAGAAAGCGGCAATCCAACCCATGACCGACAAGACCTCATAGACCAATCCGCGCCAAGCACCTACCAACATAGATGCTGCAAGCACGGTCAGTAGGATCCAATCGGTGGAGGACATGCCTGGTCCTTGCTTAGAGCTTCAAGACGGAGGTGGGCAGGTTCAGTTTGCGAATTTTTTCAGCCGCTTTGTCAGCTTCTTCTTTGGTCGCAAAGGGTCCAACGCGAACGCGAATGCGTTTGCCTTCTTTGGTCTCAACTTCTTGGGTGTAGGTTTTCAAGCCCGCTTGTTCGAGCTTCGTGCGCGCTTCCTTGGCTTTGGCTGCATCGGCAAATGCACCCACCTGCACCACAGACCTCACGGCGTCAGATGACTTGGGTGCATCTTTGCCATCCAACAATGCTTTTGCCTTGGCACTCTCTTTGGACTCAGGTTTGGCTTCAGATTTGGTGTCTGTCTTGGCTTCGAGCTTGGCGTCGGGCTTGGTTTCAACTTTAGTTTCAACTTTGGCTTCAGCCTTGGCTTCGGTCTTGGTGTCTTTGGTGACCACCTCTTCATGAGGATCCAAGGCTGCGACATTGGCCACAGCACTTTTGGCAGGTGTCACAGTAGGCTGTTCAGGCACAGAGGTGGCCAAGGCCGGGCTTTCCTTGGCCTGAATGGATTTGGTATTGTGACCAGGCGTGGCCAACGGCGCTGCTTGGTTTCGATCGGGTATGACAATGGGGGTGTCAATGGCAACGGGGCGGGGTTGGCTGTCGAACAGCAAGGGCAATCC
>RFVJ01000432.1 GCA_009928125.1 Betaproteobacteria bacterium | reverse complement strand
TGTCGGTCAGCACCTGGGTCGTCATTGTTTGGAAGTGGGCCGTGTTGCATCGCGTGCAGCACGATGTGCCACAAAGCATCGCGGCATTTTGGCAAGCGGCTCAGTTCGAAGACGCCTTGCAAAAAGTGGCGCAGTTTGACCGCGACCGGTGTGTCAAACCCATGTTGGATGCCACCGTCTTGCCTTTGGGCGGCACTTTGGCCGCCGCCGGCGAGCGCAACCACCAACTCACCCGTGTGCTGCGCGACAGCATGCAAGCCACGGTTCGTCGGCTGCAATGGGGGCAATTGATGTTGGCCACTGCAGGCGCCATCTCGCCCTTTGTAGGTTTGTTGGGCACGGTCTGGGGTATTTTCAACGCCCTCAGTGGCATGGCCGAGGCAGGACAAATTACCCTCGACCGTGTGGCGGGCCCTGTGGGTGAGGCCTTGGTCATGACGGCTGCGGGTTTGGCCGTGGCCATACCTGCTGTGCTGGCTTACAACGTCTTGGGACGCAAAGTTGCCCACATTGAAATTGAGCTGGAAGGCTTTGCCCAAGACCTGTTGAACTTGCTCACAGGTCGTCAACGCTAACCCAGCGCTTCAAGCCCCACACGCCATGGCCTTCGGTCGCTTTTCTCGCCCTTCAACTGCCAAACCCTTCAGTGACATCAATGTCACGCCCTTGGTCGATGTGATGCTGGTCTTGTTGGTCATCTTCATCCTCACGGCACCCTTGCTCACCAGCGCCATACGCTTGGACTTGCCACAAGCCAAGGCGGCCCAAGCAGGTGAAGCGCGGTGCAGCTTCGGGTGGACCAATCGGTGCCCTATGGCCAGGTTTTAGAACTGATGAGCCTGGCCCAGCAAGCTGGGTTGAGCCGCATTGGCTTCGTGGCGGCGCCAGGATCGGGCAACAGTCCTGCACGCTAATGGCCCTGTGCCTGCCTTGACGGGGAATTCACCCTGCCAAACACCTACAATTTGCACCATCATGCAAGACAAGTACAACCACCTCGAAGTTGAGCCCGCGGCGCAAAGCCAGTGGAACGCTCGCGATGCCTACCGCGTTACCGAAGACGCCAGCAAAAAGAAGTTTTACGCCTGCTCCATGCTGCCCTACCCCAGCGGCAAGCTTCACATGGGCCACGTGCGCAACTACACCATCAACGACATGCTCACGCGCTATTTGCGCATGAACGGTTAC
>RFVJ01000431.1 GCA_009928125.1 Betaproteobacteria bacterium | reverse complement strand
CAGTTGCCGCTGACGCCAGACAACTTGGCCAAAGCTGCGTTGGCCTGAACTGAATCAGGCCAGGGGCAAAAAGCCACCCTTGGCGCGCAGTGCTGCTTGCTCTGGGCTGGTCAAAATATCAATCATGGCCTGCGCTTCGACCTTGCATGTGCTGGTCGATCGAACGCCTGCGGTGTACATGGTGGCCAATTCAAATTCGAGGGGCAAGTTGGCCACCCAATCAACGCCTTCGGTGATCAAAATTTCGGTGACTTGGGTGCAACCAATGACATGCGGGTCATCGCAGGCCGCCATGGCATTCATGGCCGTGTTGCCGTTGGGGTAGGGGCGCAGTTTGCTGGCCACGGTCTCGGCAATGCCCAAGCCATTGAGCACCTTCATGAAGTGAATGCCCGCCGTCGCCAATTGGGGATCGGGAAAATAAATGCCTGTGGCGGCCAGCATGGCGGCTTTGAGTTGCTCGGCTGTTTCTACTTGGGGATGCGGTGTGCCGTGCTTCACGGCAACGCCCGTTTTCACGGGGCCAAGATGGCGCGCACTGCCAGCCACCACGTGGCCTGAGGCAGTGAGTTGCTCAATCAGCGCCGCTGTCAAAATGACCACATCGCAAGGCGCACCATCGATGAGCTTTTGCTTCATCAAGCCCACCGCACCAAAGGTGTTGGACAGCAGGGTGTTGGTGGCGGTTTCAATGGACGGCTTTAAAGCGTTGACCAAACCTTGAGCGGCACCGCCGCTGAGCAAATGAATAAAGCGTGACAAAAGAATTAGTCCAGTTTGATGTTGGCCGACTTGATCACGTTGGACCATTTCGCAATGTCGTCGTTCAAGTATTTGTCAAACGCAGCAGGGTTCATGACCATGGGCACAGCGCCTTGCTTAGCCCATTGTTGTTTCACATCAGCTTGTGATGCAATTTTTGAAACGGTTTCGTTGAGTTTGTCGATGATGGCTTTGGGTGTGCCTTTGGGCGCCATCAGGCCTAACCAAATGGTGGCTTCGTAGCCAGTTACACCGGCTTCGTTCAAGGTGGGGACGTCAGGCAAAACATCCGAACGTGATTTGCCGCTTGTGCCCACCGCTTTCACCTTGCCCGCTTTCACTTGTTCGGTCATGGTGGTGACGGCATCAAACATCATGTCGACCTGGCCACCCAATACGTCAGTGCGCGCGCCAGAGCTGCCTTTGTAGGGCACGTG
>RFVJ01000044.1 GCA_009928125.1 Betaproteobacteria bacterium | reverse complement strand
GACAGAATTTGTTGAAGTTGAAGGCAACGGTTGCAGCATTGGCCCCAACCCCGTCGATGTGGCAAAAGCTTCCGCTGGTAAAACCATTGCCTTGTTTGCTTTGCCCGGTGCTTTCACGCCCACGTGCTCTGCCAAACACGTCCCCGGTTATGTGGCGCAATACGATGCTTTGAAAGCCGCAGGCGTTGACGAAATTTGGTGTGTCAGCGTGAACGATGCATTCGTCATGGGTGCTTGGGGACGTGAGCAAAAGAGCACAGGCAAAGTGCGCATGATGGGTGATGGCAGTGCAGACTTCACCAAAGCCACTGGCCTGACATTGGACCTGACTGCCCGTGGCATGGGCCTGCGCAGCAATCGCTACTCCATGTTGGTCAAAGATGGCAAGGTTGCCACCTTGAACATCGAAGGTCCAGGCAAGTTTGAAGTGAGCGATGCCGACACCCTGTTGGCACAAGCCAAAGGCTAATCGCCGAACCGCCTCATTCAAGCGGCCAATTCAAGGCACAGCAAGGCACCTTCATGTGCTTGCTGTGGTCTTGATTTAAAGCATCACTTTGAGATAGTGCGCGCCTGGCAAAGGGTTGTGGTAGTACGGCGGAATTTCTTCAAATCCCAGGTCTTCGTACAAAGCACGCGCGGTTTCCATTTCATCCAAAGTGTCCAGCAGCACGCAGCTGTAGCCACACCGTCGTGCCGCATCCAAAATGGTTTCTGCCAATTGGCGACCTAAACCCAAGCGACGAAATGCGGGGCGCACATACAGCCGTTTCATTTCAGATGCATTGGGTGAATCGGCCGAATCGAGTGGCCTTAATGCACAACAACCCGCCACCTTGCCATTGACCATGGCCAATAACAAAGCACCTCGAGGGGGCGCGTACTCGCCTGGTAACTGCTGCAGTTCGGCTTCAAAGTCTTGAAAACACAAATCGACCTGGAGTGACTGTGCGTATTCTCTAAAGATGTGCCGTACCGTGGCCATCTCTTCAAGGGTCTGAGGCGAAACAATTGCAATGACGGGGGAAGGAAGTTCTGACAAGTGAGTTCGGTGCGTTACGAAATTCAAGTGTAGCGTTGAAATGCCGGGACCTACAGGCTGGAAGGCACTGCATTGATCAGGACAAATACCAAGGCGCCAGCCAGTGCAAGGCAGAGCAATGCTTTCAGCCAATCGATGGGCCGGTCCGTGGCGGAAATGGCAGGGGTCTCAGATGGTTTGTCACCCCACAGCATGGCGCGGCTGAGGTTCTCCTTCTTTTTGATGAAGTACCAAAGAATGGCCCCGCCATGTGTTGCGATCAACAACAGAACAAGGGTCTTGCCGAGGCCTTTGTGCCACTGGGTGGTCATGGACACCACACTTTCAGACACCCAAACCGTCAAGGGCCCCGCATTGGCAATTTCATCGTCACTGAACAAGCCGGTTGCGACTTGAAGCAAGAGCAAACACATCAGGGCGATCACAGAAAGTGAGCCCAAGGGGTTGTGTCCTAGGAAGCGTTGTTGCGTGTTTTGCTGAGACAAATACTGCCTCAAAGCTGCAGGTGTGCAGGTCAATTGTTGCCATCTAGACCAGTAGCCGCCCACAAAGCCCCAAAGCAATCTGAACAACAACAGGCTTAAAACAGCATAGCCACAGCGAAAGTGCCAGACCATGGCATTGCCCCCAACGTTGCCGGTGATGACCAAGCCAAGAATCAACAAAACCAGTGACCAGTGGAAAAGGCGGGTGGGCAAATCCCAAACACGGATGGCATTCATGGGGATACTTTCATGGGCATTTTGCGATCTGCAGAAAATTCAAAAACATGCGAAACTGTAAAGCACCCTCACCTTCAATGGAATACTTATGAAAAAACTTGTCACTGCTGCCTCGGCATTGTTGGCCCTCATGTTGGCATGGCCAGCCGCTGCGCAATTTGCAAAACCTGAAGATGCCATCAAATATCGCAAAGCATCTTTCACCGTCATGGGCGCTCATTTTGGCCGTGTGGGTGCCATGGCCGCGGGCAGGGTGCCATACGATGCCAAGGCCGCGGCCGAAAATGCTGACATCGCCGCTGCGATGTCCAAGTTGCCTTGGGCTGCTTTCCCAGAAGGCAGCGACAAAGGTGAGACGCGTGCCAAGCCAGAAATTTGGAAAGACAGCGCCAAGTTCAAAGAAGCTGCGGACAAGATGCAAGCAGAATTGATCAAGGTGGCTGCTGCTGCCAAAACCGGTAACGCCGATGCCCTGAAAACTGCCTTTGGTCCTGCTGCCGCAACCTGCAAAGGCTGCCACGACAATTTCCGCAAAGACTGACGCTTGAACTTTCAGCGTTGATCGGCGCAGCGAAGCAGCAGCGCGGTCAACTCTTGCGGGGCACTGATCATGGGATCGTGCCCCGTTTTCATTTCAATCACTTGTGAGTTGGGCAGCCACAGGCCATCCCAAAACAGTGGGTCGACCACACGTCGCCTGACAGCATCGATGGTTGCCAAGGGCGGCACAGTGCAATTGATGAACGTTCTGGGCACACTTGCGACACGCGCAGGATCGAAATTCAAAACGTGTTGGTAGGTGCCACCGGGGTGAGGTGTTTGGCGGCGTTGCACCCATTCATGGAGATCCGCACTGAGGCCAAACACAGAAGCATCGGGTGGTGGGAAGCTGTTGTCGATGCTGTCTGCAGCTGCTTCAATTCTGGCTTTTTGCGTGGCACTGGCATGGGTGCTGCTCCATGTTTCGCCAGGTTTAGGAACCACTGCGTCCAAATAAACCAAGTGCTTCAGGCGATGCGCACGCCGATCGGCCACAGCGGTGCCCAACATGCCTGCATAGGAGTGGACGACCAAAATCGCATCGTTCATTTCTTCGGCATCCAGTGCCTGCAATACATCTTGAATGTGCGTTTCCAAATCGATGCCACGGTGCAAAAGGTGAGAGCGCTCACCCAAGCCCGTGAGGGTGACAGCATGCGCGCTGTGACCTGCCCGGATCAAAGCTTCAGTGACATGGCGCCAACACCATGCACCGTGCCATGCGCCGTGGACCAATAAATACTGCGCCATCAGATCACACCTTTGATTTTCAGCTGTTCAATTTGTGCGGAGTTGTAACCCAGCACTTCTTCCAACAATTGCGAGGTGTGCTGTCCCAGTTGGGGTGGCACGTGCGCTTGCCTGACGGGTGTTCGGCTGAGTTTGAGGGGGCTGGCCACCAATTTCAAATCCTTTTGGTGAGGATGCTGCCAGGTACTCACCATGTTGCGCGCAAGCACTTGAGGGTCGGCAAACACCTCCGATAAATTGTTGATGGCACCGCAGGGCACCTTGGCGGCCTCGAGCGCAGACAGCCAGTCTGCTTTGGTGCGGGTCAACATGATTTGTTCAAGCAGGGGGACCAAGATGGCGCGGTTTTTGACCCGATCGGTGTTCTTGGCAAAACGCACATCGCTGGCCAATTCGGGGTGCCCAGCGACGTCACAGAATTTGGCATATTGACCATCATTGCCCACAGCCAGAATCAAATGGTCGCGGCTGCCTGCTGATGCGTGCGTGGGCGCCTTCACTTCAAATACTTGGTAAGGCACGATGTTTTGGTGTGCATTGCCTGCGCGGCCAGGCGTCTTGCCGCTGACCAAATAATTGGCACCTAAATTGGCCAGCATGGCCACTTGGGTGTCCAGCAAGGCCATGTCCACGTATTGACCTTCGCCGGTTCTCTCGGCGTGCCTGAGCGCGGCCAAAATGCCAACGGTGGCGTACATGCCCGTGAACAAATCGGCTACAGCAACACCTACTTTTTGGGGGCCACCGCCCAGGTCATCTCGCTCGCCCGTGACGCTCATCAAGCCCCCGATGCCTTGAACCGCATAGTCGTAGCCAGCCCGATCTCGGTACGGTCCGGTTTGTCCAAATCCGGTGACGCTGCAATAAACCAATTTGGGATGGAGGGCTTTCAAACTTTCGTAATCCAAGCCATAGCGGGCCATGTCGCCCACTTTGAAATTTTCAATGAAGACATCGCAGTGGGTGACCAATTCGCGGATGAGGGCTTGCCCTTCGGCTTGGGAAATATCGCAAGTCAGTGAGCGCTTATTTCTGTTGGTTCCTAAGTAGTATGCGGCCTCGGGCGTGTCCTTGCCTTCGGCATCTTTGAGGAAAGGGGGGCCCCAACTGCGTGTGTCATCGCCGGCGCCTGGACGCTCAATTTTGATCACATCGGCTCCAAGGTCGGCCAATGTTTGGGTGCACCAAGGGCCCGCGAGCACGCGGGACAAGTCGAGAATGCGGATGCCGTCAAGTGAATTCATGGCCTCATTGTCGCGAAAAATTTGCATGCATGCATGCACCGATAATGGGCTCATGCAAGTATTTTTTGAAAGCGTGTCATGACCGAGCGTCAAGCCCCTAACCCCCTGCTGGCGCAGCGACAAGTGGTGGGGGTCTTTTTGGTCTTTGCCTTTGCCTATTTTTTGTCCACCTTGCTGCGGGCCATCACGGCGACTTTGTCACCCGTGCTCACACAGGAGTTGTCGCTGTCTGCCCAAGACTTGGGCCTGTTGGCCGGTGGTTATTTCTTGGGTTTTTCTGCCACCCAGTTGCCCTTGGGCAAGTGGTTGGACCGGTACGGTCCTAAAACGGTCATTTTGTGTTTCTTGATCGTTGCAGTCATGGGCTGTGCCGCATTTGCCATGGCACAAAGTTTTGTGGGTTTGTGGCTGGCGCGCTTTTTGTGTGGTGTCGGCGTGAGTGCTTGTTTGATGGCGCCCTTGACCGGTTACCGCAGGTGGATGGATGCAGGCTCTCAGCTGCGCGCCAATTCGTGGATGTTGATGACGGGCTCTTTGGGCATGTTGGCGTCCACATTGCCGGTGCAGTGGTTAATGCCCGTGACAGGATGGCGTGCCCTTTTTGCCGGTTTGGCTGTCTTGGTGGTACTGGCCATGGCCCTCATCTACAAAGTGGTGCCTTTGTGGGAAACGCAGGACACATCCAAAGACACTGCAGCAACTGAAGAGGCTGGCTATGGGCCGGTTTGGCGCAACGCCTATTTTTGGCGCATGGCGCCCGTCGGGTTTTTTTGTTATGCGGGCATGTTGGCGGTTCAAACCCTGTGGGCCGGTCCTTGGATGACGGTGGTGGGCGGCTACACGCCCTTGTCCGCTGCCACAGGATTGTTTGCCATCAACTTGTGCATGCTCGTCACTTTCTGGGTCTGGGGCTTGATCACGCCCGGCCTGGCCAAACGGGGTGTCAGTGCCAATCAATTGATAGCGTGGGGTCAGCCCCTCAGTTTTGCAGTGCTGTTCGGTCTGGTGTGGTTCGGCCCTGATTGGGGTGACGCTTCGGCAGCTGTCCTGGCGCTGTTTTGCATGTCCAGCACCTTTGTGGCTTTGGCGCAGCCTGCCGTGGGCATGGCCTTTCCTTCGCATTTGGCAGGCCGTGCACTCTCGGCTTACAACTTGGTGATTTTCGTCGGGGTTTTTGTGGTGCAGTGGGGCATTGGAATTGGCATTGACTTCTTCAAATCAATAGGCTGGCCGCCTGTTTTGGCTTTCCAAGCTGCATTTTCTGTGTTCGGTTGTTGTGCGGCTTTGTCCTATGTTTATTTTCACTGGGCAAACCGCGATAATTCAGCATGATTGGAATTCTCATCATCGCTCATGCGCCTTTGGCGTCGGCCTTGCGCGATTGCGCTTTGCATGTGTACCCCGAGTGTGCGTCGGGCGTGCAGGCGCTGGACATCTTGCCCAATGCAAGCCCCGATGAAAGCTTGCGTCAGGCCAAAGCCGCTCTGACGAAACTCAACACCTCTAAAGTGTTGATGTTGAGCGATGTCTTTGGTGCAACGCCTTCCAATGTGGCACAAAAACTCAACGATGGCATCGAAACACGTTTGTTGGCTGGCGTCAATTTACCGATGCTGTTGCGCAGTGTTTGTTATCGACATGAATCATTGGATGCTTTGACAAGCCGTGCACAGGCAGGCGGCGCTCAGGGCATCATTCCCGTAGGTTGTACCGCCCCTCAAAATCAATCAGGACCTAGACATGCCCCAAGCTACGACGACCATCAGCAATAAGTTGGGCTTGCATGCCCGAGCTTCTGCCAAGCTGACCAAGTTGGCAGGTAGTTTTCCATGTGAAGTGTGGATTGCCAAAGGCGAGCGGCGTGTCAATGCCAAAAGCATCATGGGCGTGATGATGCTGGCCGCAGGCATCGGCAGTGAAGTGGTGATTGACACCGATGGCGAGCAATCCCAAGAGGCGCTGGATGCAATCTTGGCCTTGATTGCCGATCAATTTGGCGAGGGTGAATGACCTTCAGCATTCATGGCTTGGCGGTTGCCAGAGGCATTGCCATTGGGCGTGCCGTGCTGGTGGCTTCCAGTCGGGTGGACGTTGCCCACTATTTCATTCAACCCTCCCAAGTTGAAGCTGAAATTGACCGTTTACGCCAAGCGCGCGATGCGGTGGTTGAAGAACTCAAACGGCTGCAAAAAGATTTAACCAACGATGCGCCGCCAGAGTTGGGCGCCTTGCTCGATGTGCACTTGATGTTGTTAGAGGACGAGAGTTTGTCCTTGGGCGTGAGGCATTGGATCGAAAACCGCTTGTACAACGCGGAATGGGCTGTCGCCAGTCAAATGGAAGTGATTGGTCGCCAGTTCGATGAGATGGAAGATGCGTATTTGCGCGAGCGCAAATCAGACCTCGAGCAAGTGACGGAGCGCGTTTTGCACTTCCTCAAAGGCGGAACATCGCCAGTCGTGCGGACCAAACCTCAGGCAAGGCCGCAACAAGAGTTGCAGTTGGGTGACACCATGGACGTGCCGCTGGTGTTGGTGGCGCACGATTTGTCGCCTGCCGACATGCTTCAGTTCAAAGAAAGTGTGTTCACGGGCTTTGTGACGGATGTGGGCGGTAAAACCTCCCACACGGCCATCGTGGCACGAAGCCTCGACATTCCGGCGGTGGTCGGTGCGCGCAGTGCCAGCCAACTGATTCGACAAGACGATTGGATCATCATCGACGGTGACATGGGCGTGGTCATTGTGGACCCTTCCCCCATCATTTTGGCCGAATACGGTTTCAAGCAACGTCAAGGCGATTTAGAACGAGAGCGCCTGACCCGATTGCGTCACACGCCCGCCGTCACATTGGATGGGCAAAAAATTGAATTGCTGGCCAACATCGAAATGCCAGAAGACGCCGAAACCGCCATCAGGGTGGGTGCTGTGGGCGTGGGTCTTTTTAGAAGCGAGTTTTTGTTCATGGGCCGGCAAGGTAACTTGCCAGACGAAGAAGAGCAGTTTCAACAATACCGACGTGCCGTTGAAGGCATGCAGGGCTTGCCAGTCACCATTCGAACAGTGGATGTCGGGGCCGATAAACCATTGGACGAAGCCAGGCACGACGCAGCGCACTTGAATCCGGCATTGGGTTTGCGTGCCATTCGTTGGAGTTTGGCCGATCCTGAAATGTTTTTAACGCAACTGCGTGCCATCTTGCGCGCAGCCGCTTTGGGCAAAGTGAATTTGCTGGTGCCCATGCTGGCGCATGCCAGTGAAATTCACCAGACCTTGGCACTCGTCAAGCAAGCACAACTTGATTTGGATGCACGCGGCGTTGCGTATGGTGATGTGCGCTTGGGTGCAATGATCGAAATTCCGGCGGCGGCTTTGTCCTTGAAATTGTTCTTGAAGCATTTTGATTACTTGTCCATTGGCACCAATGACTTGATCCAATACACCTTGGCGATTGATCGCGCTGACGAAAGCGTGGCGCATTTGTACGATCCTTTGCACCCGGCCGTTTTGCGCTTGGTGGCCGACACCATTGCCGAAGGTGCAGCACAAGGCAAAAGTGTGTCGGTGTGCGGTGAGATGGCAGGCGATGTCAATTTGACGCGCCTCTTGTTGGGCATGGGCTTGCGCAGTTTTTCGATGCACCCTTCTCAAGTGTTGCTGGTCAAGCAACAAATATTGCGCGCAGACACCGAGAAGCTCAAAGCATGGGCCCAGCAAGTGTTGGCCTCTGAAGATCCTGCCAGCTTGTTGAATTGACCCTGAGTTTTCAAACCAGGTATCGGCCGCAGTTTTCAGCCTTGGCGTTCAAACTTTGGATCGTTGGCCGCTTCCTGTGGCCCTGTGCTGCGACCCAAGCCAGCACCGCCCACAATCAACAAGCCCGCCAAGGCCACCACCGGCGTTAGCGCCTCTTGGCGGTCGATCAGCAGCAACACAGTGGAGCCCAGAGGTGTCAAGAAGCTGAGCAAACCGATGTGTTGTGCATGGCCATTTTTCAGCGCGGCGTCCCACAGATAAAACGCCAAGCCCAAAGGGCCGAGACCCATCCAAACCAACAGGATTGCGTCTGTTGCATTCAATGCCACAGGCGCCTCGAGCGCTACATGACAGACCAGAGACAACACGCCAGACACCAAGCCAAAAGTGCCGATGGCTGCTGTGTGGAAAGCTTCCACGCGTTGCGTCATCAGTGAGTAGCTGGCCCAAATGAAGGCGGAGGCCAGGGCCGCCAAATAACCCACATGAAACGCCGTGCTGATGGCATGGCCGCCAGTCATGACCAAGGCTGCGCCAGCGAATCCGGCAAGCGCTGCCATCACTTGCCGCAACTTGAGTTGAATGTGTTTGTTGAAAAGTGGCGCCAGAACCACGATGAGCAAGGGCCATAAGTAGTTGACCAAGTTGGCTTGGACTGCAGGTGCTGTGCGAAACGCGACGAACAACAAAAAGTGATAGCCAAACAAACCATAGATGCCAAGCAGCAAAGTGGTGGCAGGCACGATGGCCAAGCGCCATTTAAATCCTGACCAAGGCAGCGCCACCAAGCTGCCGATGAGCAAAGCGCAACCTGCCGTGAGAAATGGCGGCAAATGAGACAAGCGCACGCCGACAGGTGCCAGGGTGGCCCACAAGCCAATGGCCCCCAGCGCTAGCCAAGTTGCACGAACAGATGTTTTCAACGCGCCAAGCTCGCACCATGTGCCTGTTGGTCGGCGTGGTAACTGGAGCGAACCATGGCGCCTACAGCGGCATGCTTGAAGCCCATCTCATAAGCCTTCTCTTCAAACATTTTGAAGGTGTCAGGGTGCACATAGCGCTTCACAGGCAGGTGACTGTTGGACGGCGCCAAGTACTGACCTAAGGTCAGCATTTCAATGTTGTGTTCGCGCATCTCGCGCATCACCGCCAAAATTTCATCATCGGTTTCGCCCAAGCCCACCATCAAACCAGACTTGGTGGGCACGTTGGGGAAAAGCGCTTTGAATTTTTTCAAAAGTTGCAATGAAAACTGATAGTCGGAACCAGGGCGCACCTCCTTGTACAAACGTGGCACGGTTTCCAAGTTGTGGTTCATCACGTCGGGGGGTGCGGCTTTCAAAATATCCAAAGCCCTGTCGTCACGGCCGCGAAAGTCGGGCACCAGAACTTCAATTTGTGTGAGGGGCGACAGCGCACGCGTTTCGCGGATGCAATCGACAAAGTGGCCTGCACCGCCATCCCGCAGGTCATCGCGGTCTACGCTGGTGATCACCACATAGCGAAGTTTCAAGTCGGCAATGGTGCGCGCCAAGTTGGCAGGCTCGTTCACATCCAGGGGATCGGGACGGCCGTGACCCACATCGCAGAAGGGACAGCGGCGCGTGCATTTGTCGCCCATGATCATGAAGGTGGCTGTGCCCTTGCCAAAGCATTCGCCGATGTTGGGGCAACTGGCCTCTTCACACACCGTGACCAATTTGTTTTTGCGAAGGATGTCTTTGATTTCGTAAAAGCGTGTGGTGGGTGAGCCCGCTTTGACGCGAATCCACTCGGGTTTTTTCAGCACTTCACCAGGTTCAACTTTGATGGGAATGCGCGACAGCTTGGCCGCGGCTTTTTGCTTGGCTGTGGCGTCGTAGTTGTCGACAGTTTGCGCCTCACGCACAACGTTGCGCTGGGCGTCGGTATCTTTGGTCATCAGTTGCTTTCAGTGTCGGGAATTGGCTTGTTGGCGGTTCAGGGTGAGAGCAGGGGCGTGAGTTTGGACGCCAGCACTTCGGCCGCTTCTTCCCAAGTTGTGTTCACCCCGATTGTAAAAAGGTCCACGGTTTGCAAGCCAGCATAGCCACAAGGGTTGATGCGCTGGAAGGGCTCCAGGTCCATTTTCACGTTCAATGCCAGCCCGTGATAGGTGCAGTGTCGGCTGACTTTGATGCCCAAGGCGCTGATTTTTCCAAGTCCTTTGAAGGGATCGCCTGGGGTGGCAGGGCCTGTGAGTGCGTTGTGCGCAAAAGGGTCTGCCAGTCGAACGTAAATACCGGGTGCGTTGGCCACTCGGTGACCCGTCACGCCGAAATGCGCCAAGGTTCGAATGACGGCCTCTTCCAAGCGGTACACATGTTCTTTGACGAAGTAGCCTGCACGTTGCAAGTTGACCATGGGGTAGGCCATGACCTGGCCCGGGCCGTGGTACGTGACTTGGCCGCCGCGGTTGGTCGCAATGACAGGGATGTCGCCCGCATGGTGCACATGAACTGCCAAGCCGGCCAAGCCTTGGGTGAAAACCGGTGGGTGCTCGCAAAGCCAGAGTTCATCGGGCGTTTCCAAGCTTCTTTGCGCTGTGAAATCTTGCATGGCCTGGTAGGCCTCTGAATACGCGACCCGCCCTAGACGTTTGACCAACATGTTGCTTGACCGCACAGGCTTTAGAGTGCCACCTTGACCATGGGGTGGCTGGTCAGCGCGCGGTACAGGTTGTCGAGTTGCTCTCGGCTGGTGGCTCTGATGGTCAGCGTCACGCTCAGGTAGTTGCCAGCTTTGCTGGGCCGCATTTCGATGGTGGCAGGGTTGAAGCCTGGGTCAAATTGCCGGGCCACTTGCGCCATGGCTTCTGCAAACCCATCGACGCGTGCGCCCATGACTTTGATGGGAAAGTCGCAGGGGTATTCAATCAGTGACGCCTTGCGCGGGTCGTCTTCGAAGGGGGGTGTGAGAGAGGCGCTCATAGCTTGGGATTGTAAAAACGGTTATCGCCAAATGACCACAGCACCGACGGCCAGCCAGCCAAGTGTGAAATTCAAAACCATCAGGGGGTGTATTTTGGCCAATTGTGAAGCCGCCGAAGGCAGGTCTTCTTGCGCCAAGGCCAATTTCATTTTTCGGAAAGGCACGGCATAAATGTGCCCAAAGATGAGGCACATGAGGGTGCCGATGCCCAACATGGCGTGCCAACCTTTGGGGGCGAGTTTCATGTCAACCCCCACCAGCATGGCACTTCCCGTCAAAACCAAAATGAAGACGCATGCGGCCACCACTTTGAAAAACCGCCCCATCGCCATTGCCAAAAACGGCAAACGCAGTGGTGCCTCCAACATGGAAATGGCTGTTGGGCGCACGGCCCAAATCATGGCGGCCATGCCTCCCAGCCACACGACACCCGCTGCCAAGTGGCTGAATTTAATGAGTTCGTACATGAAAGGGTTCCTGCTTGAAGCGACATTGAGAAGAATTTGCCAACTTCCATTGTGGCCTTTTTTGGCCATGTGGGTTTTCCCCTATAATCGAAGGCTTTGCGGAGCATCGGGACATTTCTGTAACCTGTGTGTAAACATATCAACAGACAATCCCGCCACAAGATTTGCCCCATGAAGACAGCGCGCGACAACGGACAAGTCCTTGGTGCCACAAGTTCATACGATGCGTATGACAATGCGGACACTCACGACTTTAAGCCGATGACCGCTGAAGAAGTGCAGAAATTGCGCCTTCAGCAACCGCTGCTCTCCATTTGGCGTGTGGTGCTGGCGCAAATGGTGGTGGGTTTGACCGTTGCAGTTTTAACTTGGCTCTTCACGGGGCGAATTTCAGCAGCATGGTCAGCAGCTTACGGTGGTTTGGCGGTGGTGGTTCCAGCAGCGTTGTTCGCGCGGGGCCTTACCAGCAAAGTCACCACCGTGAATTCAGGAACTGCGGTTTTTGGATTTTTGCTGTGGGAGTTGGTCAAGATCGGTCTCACGATTGCCA
>RFVJ01000430.1 GCA_009928125.1 Betaproteobacteria bacterium | reverse complement strand
GGCAAGCACCGATCCCAACGCCAATCATCACTGCGCCAACGATGATGTAATCAAAGGTGCTGTCGTTCATGAATTATTTGGCGGTGGGCATGACAAATTCAGCGCCCTTGCCAATGCTCTCTGGCCAGCGCTGCATGATGGATTTTTGCTTGGTGTAAAAACGCACGCCCTCTTCGCCATACGCGTGCATGTCGCCAAACAAGCTGCGTTTCCAACCACCAAAGCCGTGCCAAGCCATGGGCACAGGAATGGGCACGTTGATGCCCACCATGCCCACTTGAATGCGACGTGAAAACTCGCGCGCCACATTGCCATCGCGTGTGAAGCAACTCACACCGTTGCCAAACTCATGGTCGTTGATGATTTGCACCGCTTCGCCAAAATCTTTGACGCGAACGCAAGACAGCACAGGACCAAAAATTTCTTCCTTGTAAATTTTCATGTCGGTGGTGACGTTGTCAAACAAAGTGCCGCCCAACCAGAAACCCTTGTCGCAGCCTGCACCCGCTTGGGCGCCATCAAACTGACGGCCGTCGACCAACAATTTGGCGCCTTCTGCAACGCCCGCATCGATGTAGCCGGTGATGCGTTGCTTGGCCGCAGCCGTGACGATAGGGCCCATCTCGGCCGCCAAATTGGTGCCGTTCAAAACTTTGAGTGCGCGTGTTTTTTCAAGTAACAAGGGCATCAATTTTTCAGCCACATCGCCCACCAGCACGGCCACACTGATGGCCATGCAGCGCTCGCCAGCAGAGCCGTAAGCTGCGCCAATCAAGGCATCCACGGCTTGCTCGATGTCGGCATCGGGCATCACCACCATGTGGTTTTTAGCGCCGCCCAAAGCTTGCACGCGTTTGCCGTGGCGCGCGCCGTTTTCATACAAGCTGTTGGCGATGGGCGTAGAGCCCACAAAGCTCACAGCTTTGACATCGGGGTGTTCGACCAGCGCGTCAACCGCTTCTTTGTCGCCTTGCACCACATTGAACACACCATCGGGCAAGCCAGCTTGTTTGAGCAATTCAGCCATGAACAAACTGGGGCTGGGGTCAAGTGGGCTGGGCTTCAAAACAAAGGTGTTGCCGCAGGCAATGGCCACAGGAAACATCCACATGGGCACCATGACGGGAAAGTTAAAGGGCGTGACGCCTGCCACCACGCCCAAAGGCTGGCGCATCGTCCAGTTGTCGATGCCGGTTGAA
>RFVJ01000429.1 GCA_009928125.1 Betaproteobacteria bacterium | reverse complement strand
CCGCTTAATCATGGCAGTCATTAAACTCAAACCAACCTCACCCGGCCAACGTGGCGTGGTGAAGGTGACCCGTGACCACCTGTACAAAGGCGAGGCCTATGCGCCTTTGCTCGAAGCACAGCATCAAAAATCGGGTCGCAACAACAACGGTCACATCACAACCCGTCACAAGGGTGGTGGTCACAAACATCACTACCGTGTTGTTGACTTCAAACGTAACAAAGATGCAATTCCAGCCAAAGTGGAACGCATTGAGTACGATCCCAACCGCACAGCGCACATTGCGTTGGTCTGCTATGCAGACGGTGAGCGTCGTTACATCATTGCACCCCGTGGTTTGGAAGTGGGCGCAACATTGTTGTCCGGTTCGGAAGCTCCGATCCGTGCAGGCAACACATTGCCCATCCGCAACATTCCAGTGGGTTCAACCATTCACTGCATCGAATTGAAACCAGGTGCTGGCGCTCAAATCGCTCGCTCTGCGGGTACTTCTGCCACTTTGTTGGCCCGTGAAGGCATCTACGCGCAAGTGCGCATGCGTTCCGGTGAAGTTCGCAAGATTCACATCGATTGCCGTGCAACGATTGGTGAAGTCGCCAACGAAGAACACAGCTTGCGCCAGTTGGGCAAAGCCGGTGTGAAGCGTTGGATGGGTATTCGTCCTACCGTCCGCGGTGTGGCCATGAACCCTGTTGATCACCCACACGGTGGTGGCGAAGGTCGTACCGGTGAAGGCCGTCATGCAGTTGACCCATGGGGTAACCTGACCAAAGGCTACCGTACCCGTAACAACAAGCGCACGCAGGTCATGATCGTGTCGCGTCGCAAGAAGTAAAGGGTAGCCAATGACTCGCTCACTTAAAAAAGGTCCATTCGTTGACCATCACCTCGTTGCCAAGGTTGAAAAAGCCGTTGCAACGAAAGACAAGAAGCCCATCAAAACATGGTCACGTCGTTCTATGGTCTTGCCCGATTTCATCGGTTTGACCATTGCTGTGCACAACGGCAAGCAACACGTGCCTGTTTATGTGACTGACCAAATGGTTGGCCACAAGCTGGGTGAATTCGCTTTGACCCGTACATTCAAGGGTCATCCAGCGGACAAAAAAGTCCAGAAGAAATAAGGAAAGACCATGGAAACATTTTCTTTTCCAGCCGCTTTTTCAAGAGAAGGCAGCATGTTTTTTACCAGGACGGGAT
>RFVJ01000428.1 GCA_009928125.1 Betaproteobacteria bacterium | reverse complement strand
TTGCCAGAGCAACTGATCGACGACATGTTGTTTGGCCACGAGAAAGGCGCATTCACTGGTGCACAAAAAGATTTCAAAGGTTTGTTCGAACAAGCGCAAGGCGGCACGTTGTTTCTGGATGAAATTGGCGAGATGCCCTTGCATTTGCAAGCCAAACTGTTACGGGTGTTGCAAGAGCGCTTGTTGACTCGCCTAGGGTCCGAGCGCCAAGTGGCTGTGGATGTTCGCATCGTTGCAGCCACCAACAAAGACTTGCGCACAGCCATTGCCGAGCGTCAGTTCCGTGAAGACTTGTATTTCCGCATCAGCACGTTCAAATTGCGTGTTCCACCGCTGCGCGAGCGCACAGGCGATATTTTGCCTTTGGTAGCCAGTTTGTTATTGCGCCATGCGCCCAATGCCAGCAACTTCACTTTGAGCGAAGAAGCACAAGCGCAGTTGCTGGCCTACCCATGGCCTGGCAATGTGCGTGAGTTGGAAAACGTGGTGCAACGGGCGGTGGTGCTGTGTGCCAATCAACACATTGAAGCGCATCACCTGATGTTTGACGATGCAGCCGATTTTCAGATGCCGATGGTTCAAGAACCTGTCAGCACAGCAAGCAACGAAGCCATCCAATTTCCCGACACCAGCGCCTCCGAAGACAACACGGTGATTGCCTCTAACTTGCAAGAGGCCGTGAAGTCCAGCGAGCACCAAATGATTTTGGCGGCATTGCAAAGCACTGACAGCCGCATGGAAGCCGCGGCCAAGTTGGGCATCAGCCCTCGCACTTTGCGTTACAAGCTGGCCAAGCTCAAAGCAGAAAACGGCAACTTGGCCTGGGCCGCTTAAAGGACATTCATCATGATCGACAAAATCAATTCCAACAGCAACATCCAATCGATGCTTCAAACACTGCGTGCCTACCAAGCACAAGCCGCGGGGGGCATGGACGACGATGGCAGCAAAGTGGGTGGCCTCAAGGGTTTGAGCAGCGGCTCGCCCACACCAGACATTCAAGGCGCGCCAGCTTCTACGGGATTTGGCGATTTGGTTCGCCAAGCGGTGGACAAAGTCAACGCCAACCAAATGCATGCCAGCAAAATTGCAGATGCATACGAGCGCGGCGAGGGTGTGCCTCTCACCGATGTGGTGCTCAGCATGCAGAAATCATCTTTGAGTTTTGAAGCCACTTTGCAAGTGCGCAACAAAGTATTG
>RFVJ01000427.1 GCA_009928125.1 Betaproteobacteria bacterium | reverse complement strand
GCGATGGAGCCCACCACACTGCCCTCTTTCAAATTCAAACCCTTGAGGGCATTGGCCAATTTGCGTGAGCGCTTTGCGCATTCGGCGTAGGTGTAACGAAACAGCGGGCCGTGCGTTTCACGAGAGACCACTTCTTGCTCACCAAACTGTGCTGCAGCGTGCTCCAAAATGCCCGACAAGAGCAGGGGTCGGTCCATGATGAGGCCGGGTTTGAGCATGACAATCTCCGAATGAATTAGATTCGAAGATGATAGGCAAAAAGCCTATCGTGTCTCTCGGGATTGACCCGTAAAAGGCGCTTGGTACAACCACACGGGCCGACCTGGACTGGCCTCGGTCTTGGCGCTGGGCTTCAAATCTGCTGCTTCAAATTCCAAGCTCACCAACCACGTACCGGGCTTCATTTCTGCCTTGGCTTTTTCAACTGCACGGGGCATGGTTTCGGGTCGTTGAAACAAGTACACCATGTCGTAGGCACCCCAATGGTCTTGCCAAATGTCGCCACACCTTACCTCGGCCCAAGGGCATCTGAACTTGGCCAACCAGCTTAAAGGCCGACTGAATTCAATGCCAATCCACTGCGCATTCACATAGGCCAATCGCAAAGCCTTGAGGCCATCGCCGGCGCCACAGCCAGCATCCAAAATTTTGGCTTGCGCAGGCAAGATGGCATATCGCGGTACATCACGCAGTGCATTCAATGGTGTCGGGAAAACAGGTGCATCACGCCATGCGCGCATGGGATATATCCAAACGATCAAGACCAATGGCAGCAGCCAAACCCAAGCGGGCAAAGTGGCTGTTCCCATCAGCCAAAATGAGACTGGAAAACCCATGGCCAGCGCGGCTGTTCGTGCTTGCGACATCCCTCGGTGCCAGCCCATGGCAGCCGCCGAAACACCCACGAAGGTGGAAAACAGCATGGCCACTGATGAATGCATGCCTTGGTCCACCAAAAAAATGAACACATACCAAGCTGCGCCCCAAACCCCCAGGGCAGTCAATGGCCAACGGATCAGATTTGACAATTGATTCTTCTTTCTGATAATTTGGGCCAGATTCAAGCTGACAATGACCCTTCTTTCAATGCGCATCTTAATGGCTTCCCATGATTAATTTCAGCATCACATCTCTGACCACCCTGTTGGCGCTGACTGCAAGCCTTGGGGCCATGCCCGCTGCTTGGGCCTACAAGGTTGAAAAAATTTGCGAA
>RFVJ01000426.1 GCA_009928125.1 Betaproteobacteria bacterium | reverse complement strand
GATTTTTCTGCCAAGTTCCCCACCATCACGGTGTCAAAAAACACTTAAGCGCTTCAAGCCTTTTTGTTTTCCAGATCGCGCAAACGGAAGCGTTGAATCTTGCCAGTGGCAGTCTTGGGCAATTCGGTGACGAACTGAATGAAGCGTGGGTATTTGTAGGGCGCCAATCGTTCTTTCACAAAAGCCTTCACTTCTTCTTCGGTCAAGCTTTGGCCAGCCTTCAGCACAATGAAGGCTTTGGTTTTGGTCAACCCATCGGCGTCGACTTTGCCAATGACGGCCGCTTCCAAAATGGCAGGGTGCTGCACCAACGTGGATTCCACTTCAAAAGGTGATACGTACGGTTGTTCCAGTACATCAATGCGGCAGAGGGGCCTTTGATGTACAGGTCGCCAATCTCGTTGTGGCCTGTGAGCACCTCGCCTTGTTCCCCGCGCAATTGCAACTCGTAGCCAGGCACAGGTTTGCCTGTGGTGCCATATCGCACATCGCCTGGCCTGTTCGATAAAAACACATGCAACATTTCCGTGGAGCCAATGCCATCGATGATTTCGCAGCCAAAGTGGGCCGTCCAGCGCTCGCCGATGTCTGCGGGCAAAGCCTCGCCCGCTGAAGAGCAAAGGCGCAAGGCCACTTGATCTTTGGGCGGTAAGTCAGGGCTTGCCAACATGCCACCATAGCCGGTGGGCGCACCATAGAAAATGGTTGGCTTGTGATCAACCAAGCGTTTGAAAGTGGCTTGTGGTGTGGGACGCTCGGCCATCAGCACCACGCTGGCACCCACGCTCAATGGAAAAGTCAGGCCATTGCCCAGACCATACGCAAAGAACAATTTGGCAGCAGAGAACACCACATCGTTGGAGGTCAATCCCAATACACCTTTGCCATACAACTGAGCCGTCCAATACAAATTGCCTTGGGTGTGCACCGTGCCTTTGGGGTTGCCTGTGGAGCCTGAAGAGAACAACCAAAACGCAGGCTCGTCTGCATGCGTTTCAGCGGGCAGGCTTGGACCGGAGGCTGATGCCAAGAAATCCTTGAAGTGCATCTGGGGTGCTGGTAACTCGCCTTCATGGCGAGACACCACCACATGCTTGATGCTCTTGGTGCCTGTTGCAATGGCGGTGTTCAAGGTACTGAGCAATGCAGAAGAGACCAAGGCCGCTTGTGCGCGGCTGTTGTTGATCATGAAGGCATAGTCGTCGGCCGTTAA
>RFVJ01000425.1 GCA_009928125.1 Betaproteobacteria bacterium | reverse complement strand
GCTTTGTTTTCCACAATCACCGACTGGCCCAAGGCTTTGCCCAAAGGGTCAGCAATGACGCGCGCCACGATGTCCGTGGTACCACCAGGCGCAAAGGGCACCTGCAATTTGATGACTTTGTTGGGGTAATTTTGAGCCCAAGCTGCACCCGATGCAGCGCCCAAAATGGCCAAAGCAGCTGTGGCTACCAAACTTGTACGACGGTCCATCTGAACTCCTTCAAAAAACTTCACAACATCATAAGCAATAACTCGCCCACTTCGGAGGCAGAAAGCACAAAGACTGCCTTATGCTAAGGGGGTGAATTTTGCCCAACTCTTATTCCCCGACTTTTCCCTCATTCTGTGCGGTTACTTTTTGTGCCGTTACACAGCACTGAACCGCCCCGTTTGGCAGCAAGCCGAGTACCTGGTCTATTATTTTTTATTCCCAGTCTTGCTGTTTCACTCCATTGTCAAAAGCCCCTTGGATATTCAGGCCACTTCCAGTTTTTTGTTGGCCGGCATCAGCATGGGCTTGATGGCCATTGCCCTGTCTTACAGCCTGCCCTACTGGCCCTGGCTTGGCAAACACATTGACAGGCGCGACCACGCCGCCAGTGCACAAGCAGGCTTTCGTTTCAACTCCTTCATCGCCTTGGCCTTGGTAGAGCGACTGGCTGGCCCGCAAGGCCTCTTGCTGATTTCGGTGCTGATTGGCTTTTGTGTGCCCATGTTCAATGTGGGGGCTGTATGGCCCATGGCACGTCAAGGCGAGAGCGGCTTCCTGCGAGAATTGATTCGCAACCCCCTCATTTTGGCCACCACAGGCGGTTTGGCGTTCAACCTGCTGGGGCTCCGCATCCCGGCATTCATGGACCCCAGCTTGTCGCGCATTGGCGCAGCCTCTCTGGCATTGGGATTGATGTCAGCTGGCGCTGGCATGGAGCTCAAAGCCCTCAACCAAGGCAAGCTCTTGGGCACCATGGTCTTGACATTCAAGCACTTGGTCTTGCCTTGTTTGGCGTGGGGCTTGGCGCAATTTTTCGAGCTCAATGCGCTGCAAACCACCGTGTTGTTGATTTTCTCGGCCCTGCCCACGGCATCCACCTGTTATGTCCTGGCGGCACGCATGGGTTACAACGGACCGTATGTGGCCGGATTGGTCACGCTCTCCACCCTGCTGGGCATGCTGAGTTTGCCATTTGCCTTGGGCGTCCTGCGCAACCTGCGTTTTTAA
>RFVJ01000424.1 GCA_009928125.1 Betaproteobacteria bacterium | reverse complement strand
AAAACATGCGTCCCGCAGGCTACGCTGGCAAGTTGGGCTATGCCTCTGCCGGTGCCGGTGCCGACTTCATCGTGGTCAACATGGTGGCTGAAGCTGCGAGCGGTGCCAAAACACCAAAAGAAGCTGCAGAACGCGCACAGAAACGTGCTGAGCGTTACTACAAAGTTTGATCACCCTGCTTGACTGAAAAGTACCCATGACACCCTTGTTCGAGAGAATTCAGAACAGCCGCAATGTGCTCGGCTTCATCTTCATGTTGCCGGCAACGCTGTTGTTGCTGCTGTTTCTGACCTACCCTCTCGGCTTGGGTGTTTGGCTGGGTTTCACAGACACCAAAATTGGCCGCGGCGGCGAATGGATTGGTCTTGAAAACTACGCCTTTCTGTTGCAAGACAGTGTCACCCAATTGGCCCTGTTCAACACCATGTTCTACACCACGGTGGCCAGCGTCCTGAAGTTTTTCTTGGGTCTGTGGCTGGCTTTGTTGCTGAACAAAAACATCCGTTTCAAGTCGTTTTTCCGTGCCGTCATTTTGCTGCCGTACATCGTGCCCACGGCACTGTCGGCCATTGCGTTTTGGTGGATTTTTGATTCCCAGTTTTCCATCATCAGCTGGGTGCTGATGAAAATGGGCTGGATTGATGCTTACATCGATTTCTTGGGCACGCCCTGGAATGCCCGCTTGGCCACGCTCACGGCCAACGTCTGGCGAGGCGTGCCTTTTGTGGCCATCACGTTGCTGGCCGGTTTGCAAACCATCTCGCCTTCCTATTACGAGGCGTCTGCCATCGACGGCGCCACACCTTGGCAACAGTTTTGGCATGTCACCTTGCCCTTGCTGACGCCCATCATTGCGGTCACCATGACGTTCTCGGTGCTGTTCACCTTCACCGACTTCCAACTCATTTACGTCATCACTCGGGGTGGGCCACTCAATGCCACCCACCTGATGGCCACCCTGTCATTCCAGCGCGCCATCCCGGGCGGCGCCTTGGGTGAAGGCGCGGCCATCGCCATCGCCATGGTGCCCTTCTTGTTGGCCGCCATCCTCTTCAGTTATTTCGGACTTCAACGCCGTGCATGGCAACAAGGCGGCAGCGACAAATGAGCAAAGACACCCAAGACACTGGCGGCATGTCCTATTTGGACACCACCTCCACCAAACTCCTCAAGATCTATCTGCCACTGGGTCTGTTCTTGTTCGTGCTGCTGTTTCCGTTTTATTGGATG